>JBCCEP010000458.1:0-3162 GCA_039030215.1 Pseudomonadota bacterium | reverse complement strand
TCCGCCAGGTTTCCAGCTTTCGTAACTGGATTACGCCTGACGGCAGCCCGGGGCCAACCGGAACAGGCGGTTTTGAGGCGGAGCCGGATCGTTATCATCTTTACGTGGCTTTGGTTTGCCCTTGGGCCAGCCGTACGCTGGCTGCCCGAAAGCTCAAGGGGTTGGAAAAAATCATTCCGGTAACGGTGGCCAGCTCAGTACTGACGAACCAAGGTTGGGAATTTGGCGGCGATAGCGACGAAGACCCGCTCTTTGGGTCGAAACATCTTCATGAGATCTACACGCGTGCCGATCCTTCCTATACCGGCAGGGCGACTGTTCCCGTGCTTTGGGACACCAAACAGGATGTGATGGTCAATAATGAAAGTGCCGACATTGTCCGCATGTTTGACACAGCATTCGAGGGTCTTGCCGCATCGAAATATCGGCTTTATCCGGATGACCTTGCTGATGAGATCGATGCGGTGAATGAAGTCATCTACGAAAAGCTCAACAACGGCGTTTATCGCGCCGGATTTGCAACGACCCAGGAAGCCCACGAAGAAGCGGTCGAGGGGATTTTCGAAACGCTGGACATGCTGGAGAGCCGGCTATCTGGCGATTTCATCTTTGGTGACCATCTGACTGAGACCGATATTCGCCTCTTTGTCACCTTGATCCGGTTTGATGTTGCCTATCACGGCCTGTTCAAGGCGAACCGCCGACAGATCGCAGATTATCCTCGCCTGTCTTCCTTCATGGAGAGGGTGTTGAAGCTGCCGGGCATGGTCGACACAGTGGACATCGACCAGATCACGCGCGGATATTATTCGATCAAGGCGCTCAACCCGCAAGGCATTCGGCCTGTCGGTCCGGCTCACATTCAACAGTTGATGCAGAACGCCTGATTACCGGGTTGGCTCTAACGTCAGCTGGCCGGTGGCTGACAACAGATCAATTCGTATGGATATCGCTGTTTCAGCAATCCATTGTATTCGAATACATCCAATGTAACTTCATAGGCTTCCCGGGTAATCTCAATATGCGGTGTCCAGCAGCCAAGATCCTGGTAGGTAGCAATGCACTTTTCCAAAGCTTCGATATCCACTTTCGGGAAACATGATTTCTCGGCCCTGGCGATTTCTGCTGCCGTTTCCTGATTGATGTAGCTTCGCGCCTTCTGATAGGCTCTGGTGAACGCGTTCGCCATATCTGTTTCCAGCCATTCCGGCTTTGCGGCAAGGCTGGAAAAGCCGCAGGGACCGATCACCGGCCCGACTTGGGCAACGACATGGCCGGCACCATCAGCATCCAATTGTTGGGGAAACGGACCTTGTTGCTGGACGAACTGTCCCTGGCCTGCACGAAATGCTGCGTCAATATCAGCTGCTCCACCGGGACAGACCGGTACAATCTTCTTTTCGTCAATCCCGGCCCTGTGACAGGCATAGTTGAACATTGCGCGCGGTTGACCGCCCTTGAACATCACGACTTCCGCACCCTCGAGCTTGCGCCAATGGAAATCCGGGTCCGGTTCTCGGGCAGAGATGAAAAAGCCGTCCATCTCGTTGATCTGTGCAAAATGCTTGATGGCCGGTTCCCTTCCGTCGTTCAGAACGGAAAAACCCTGGCTCAATGCTGATTGAACCACATGGGCAGACCCATCTTCGAGTGCGGCAATTGCTGACACGCCTGGCGGTGATACAGACCAGTTGGCTTCCAGCCCCTCCTCCTTAAGGAAGCCGCCTGACATGGTGGCAATCAGGGGCGAGTAAAAGGCTGAAAACAAGGTGAACTGAATATTGATTATTTCCAAGGCATGACCTCCGTTTTCCTCACCATTGCGCCTGGGCTTCCATTGCTATCGGACCGCCGATCGCAGCTGTCCAAAGTTTCAGACTGGTATCACCTGCTTCATCTGCATTCAGCGTGAAATCTGCATTGTCAAATATCGGAGAGATCGAACGGAAATTGAAGGCCCTTGGCGATTTCCCTTTCAGATCCGCAGCGAACTGACAGAGCATTGTCGCCTGCATCGGACCATGCACGACCAGCCCGGGATAGCCTTCGGTCTCCATGCAGAATGATCTGTCATAGTGGATGCGATGACCATTGAAGGTCAGTGCAGAATAGCGGAACAGCAAGGTTGGATGCGGCTTGATTGTGCGCGAATGGGTGCCTCTGACAGACTGTTTCGCTGAGTGATCATGCTGGATCTGCCGATCCGCCACTGACGCGGGAATGTCGCGATAGACAATGTCCTGGCGCTCAGTGAGAACAAGCCGATCGTCCGATTTCATCTCATGGTTGACGGTTACGAAGAAAAGTGGGCCCGATCGACCTTGCTTCAGTTGCACATTAGCAATCGTGGAAAGCCGACTGACGGTATCGCCGATATGCATCGGTTCGATAAAATCAAACGCGCCGCCCGCCCACATGCGGCGCGGCAACGGTACCGGCGGTAGAAAGTCACCGTGTTTCGGATGGCCGTCCCGACCCAAATCGGACATCGGCGCTGTTGGCTGCGCGAGGCAGAGGTGGATCAATAGCGGCGCCGGTTCGCCAACTAGAACGCTGAACTTTTGGTCAAAGGTAGCGCTGAATTTCTCTACAAGGGTCGGTGTCAGAATTTCGCTTTTTTCCTGAGTCCGGCCGATCCAGCTTCGAAGGTGGTCGATATCGACTTCCAATGTCACTGCTTCCTGGTTTTCAACGGCGGAACCGGTCCATAGGACCGTTCTTCGCCAATAAATCGTGCACCCGGTGCAGGATAGTTGATTGATCCGCCGGGACTGTCGACAGTAATACGGCGCAGATGCGGATGATTGGCCAGCCCGTTCATGTCATTGACAGAGGCAAATGCGATATTTGCCCTCGATAGCAAGTTCTCTGCCTCTTGTGCGCTGCAGCGTGCAAATGCTTTTCCCACAATTGCGTCGGTATCTGCGCGATTGGCAACGCGAGCGACGTTGGTGGCGTAGCGCGGATCGTCGATCAGTGAGCTGTCTCCGATAAACTCTGAGCAAAGTATTGCCCACTCCCGATCAGACTGGATCGAGATCAGGATTGGTCGGCCGGATTTGGGTTCATAAACGCCATAGGGAGCGATGGAGGGATGTGCCAGTCCGATGCGTTTCGGGCTCTCGCCACCTTCGTGATTGAGGAGCGGCACTGTAAGCCAGT
>JBCCEP010000457.1:0-3173 GCA_039030215.1 Pseudomonadota bacterium | reverse complement strand
TTCGGACAAAACCGGTACCTTGACCAAGAACCAGTTGAGCCTGGGCGATCCTGTACTGTTCGGCAAAATCAGTGCGGATGATCTGGTGCTGGGCGCCTGTCTGGCCACCGATCTGAACAGTGACGACCCGATTGATCAGGCGGTGTTAGCGGGTCTCAAGAGCAAGGATGTGCTGAAGGGCTACAAACAGGAGAAGCTTGTCCCATTTGATCCTGTTTCAAAGCGCACGGAAGCGCAGGTGGCGGGCAAAAACGGCAAGGTCAGCAAATATACCAAGGGCGCGCCGCAGGTAATCATCGACCTTTGCGCACTGAAGGGAACCAACAAGACAAAAGCCGACAAGGCCGTGGCAGATCTGGCTGCGAAGGGGATGCGGGCGCTGGCAGTGGCCCGATCTGACAATGACGGCAAGAGCTGGCAGTTCCTTGGTATCCTGTCGATGCTGGATCCGCCGAGGGACGATTCAAAGCAGACCATTGCGCAGGCGAAGGAACACGGAATTCAGGTCAAGATGGTCACCGGGGATGATGTTGCCATCGGCAGCGACATTGCCGGGCAGCTGGGCATGGGTACCCATTTGCAGGCGGCTTCCGACTTTTTCAAATCGGGCATGGATGTCAGCCACCTCCCGGAACCGGTGACCGAAGCTGTGGAAAAGGCTGACGGATTTGCGCGTGTGTTTCCCGAGCACAAATATGCCATCGTCAAGGCATTGCAGGATCGGGGTCATATAGTGGCCATGACCGGTGATGGCGTGAACGATGCGCCTGCACTCAAGCAGGCCGATTGTGGTATTGCGGTAAGTGGTGCCACGGACGCAGCTCGTGCTGCGGCAGCCCTCATACTTACTGCACCCGGCCTTTCGACCATCATCGATGCGATCAATGATGCACGGCGGATATTCGAGCGCATCGTCAATTACATTGTCTACCGGGTCTCGATGACGCTGGACATCATGTTTGTGGTCGTACTGGCCACAATCCTGTTTGGATTTTCTCCATTGACACCGGTCATGATCATCATGCTGGCACTGCTGGATGATGTTCCGATTATGGCCATTGCCTATGACAATACGGTTCTGCCAAAGGCGCCCGTGCGCTGGAATATGCGGCGAATATTGCTGACCTCCAGCATTCTGGGCGTGCTATCGGTCGCTCAAAGCTTTGGCTTGTTATTGATCGGCATGGAATGGATCAACAATCCGAGCTGGCAGGCATGGATACCGCTGACCCGGGATCAGGTTCAGACGGCGCTGTTCCTGCAACTGGTTGCCGGTGGTCATCTTCTCCTGTTCATCGTGCGATCGCGTGGCTTTTTCCTGAGCCCGCCCTGGCCAGCGTCTCAGCTGCTTTTGGCGGTTCTCGGCACACAGATTCTGGCCGTGTTGTTGTGCGGCTTTGGCTGGTTCGTGGCGCAGTTGCCCTGGACGATCATATTATTGGTCTGGATATACATGCTGGTCTGGATGTTCGCACTGGACTTCGCAAAAATTGCAATGATGCGCAGGATCAATCCGAGTTGAGCAACGGGCGCAAGCGAATGTGTGAGGTAAACCGTTTACGGTAGAAGGTCACGATCATGATGGATTATTTTGACAAATTTCTGGTCGCACCGGACAGCAAGGTGGATCTCAGCAAGGTCGACCCGAGTTTCAAGGACACGCACGAGAATCACAAGAGTGCGTTGCCAGAGATCCAGGCTAACTCGCAGAAGCTTGGCGAATTGCAACACCTTATGTATGCCGAAAATAAGCGCTCGCTGCTGATCTGCCTGCAGGGCAGGGATGCTGCCGGCAAGGATGGTACGATCAATCATGTGCTCGGTGCGGTAAATCCGCAGGGCTGCACCGTAACGGGCTTCAAGGTTCCTTCCAAGGAGGAGGCTGCCCATGACTTCCTTTGGCGTTGCCACAAGGCAGTACCTGCCAAAGGGCAGTTTGCCATCTTCAATCGCTCACACTACGAAGATGTACTTGTTGTGCGGGTACATAATCTGGTGCCGAAGAAAATCTGGGAGCGGCGGTTCGATCATATCAATGCATTTGAAGAACTGCTGCATGACAATGATACCCATATTCTCAAGTTCTTCCTGCATATCAGTCCGGATGAGGAACTGCGTCGCTTCAAGGAACGCATCGATGATCCTGCGCGACAGTGGAAGATTAGCGAGGCCGACTATGCCGAGCGGCCCTATTGGGATGCCTACACCGAGGCCTTTGAAGATGCGCTTGGAAAATGCAGTAAAAAGCATGCGCCCTGGTTTGTCATTCCGGGCAACCACAAATGGTTCCGCAATCTCGCTATCTCAAAAATCCTCTGCGAATATCTGACGTCACTGGACATGAAATATCCGGAGCCGACGGTCGATCTGGAAGAGATCAAAAAGAAGTATCATCAGGCCGAGAAAACCGAATCCGAGCTCGAGTAATTTCGTCCCGCGTTAAACCGCACAGTTTAACAATGTTGAGGAGTAGCATGCCCCGCTTGCCGATCCTTCAGGGTATACTTCCGATCGAGAAATCGCGGATACCGGCAGAAATGATCGCCGGCGCGACATTTGCCTGTTTGGCTATACCGGAAGTGATGGGCTACACGAAAATTGCCGGAACGCCGGTAATTACCGGTTTATATACGCTGTTAATTCCGATGACGCTTTTTGCCATTTTCGGCTCATCGCGGCATCTGGTGGTCGGTGCAGATTCTGCAACCGCGGCAATCCTTGCCTCAAGCCTTGTCGGCATGGCGGCAACCGGCTCGGCTGAATATCTGGCATTGACTTCGCTTGTGGCGTTGATGGCCGGCGGGCTTTTGATCGTCGCACGAGTTGTCAAACTTGGATTCCTGGCTGATTTCCTGTCGCGTTCTGTTCTTGTCGGTTTTCTGACTGGTGTTGGCTTGCAAGTCGCACTGGGAGAGTTTCCCAAACTTTTCGGTATTGATACCGGTGGCAGCAATACGATCGGCAAGCTTGTCGATGCTTCCCGCAATCTGGGCGATTTTAGCGGTTATACGGCCGCGATATCAGCGGCGGTGTTGATATTGATCGTGGGCTGTCGTCGCTTGGATTCGAGAAATGCAAGATGGAGACCCTTCTTTTAATCCAATTGATATTGATTGCAAAGCGGAGAATATTGGCAGTATAATAAAAGGTCGACAGAGAATTGCAGATAAAGG
>JBCCEP010000456.1:0-3175 GCA_039030215.1 Pseudomonadota bacterium | reverse complement strand
GTTTTGCGCAGAAATGTGCCCATTCTGCCGCCGTTTGAAGATGTCCGGTTGTCTCCAGGCGATTCCGTCATTGTGGCTGCGACCCGGAATGCGTTGTCAAAGGCGTTATCAACCGGCTCAGCCAATGTTCCGGTCGATGAAGAAGATGAGGATGGCGAAAATACCGACCGGGTGCTGGAGCGCAACTTCACCCTTGCCGAGGCAGTCGTCCCTCCGGGATCACGTTATGTCGCCAGAACAATTCGTGGTTCCGGTATTGGCGCCAACGAAGGGGTTGTCGTTCTTGGTGTCCAACGCAAAAGCAGCATGCAGCGGACCACGCTATCCCAAATCCGGTTGGAACCGGGAGATACGATCCTGGTCGGCGGCACGCCTGACGATGTCGGGCGTCTCCGAGCATCCAGGGATCTGATCCTGCTTGAATGGTCGGCAGTCATTGTGCCCTTGCGCCGTTACGCACCAAGATCAATCACGATTTTCCTCGGGACCGTCCTGCTGGCCGCAACCGGTATCCTGCCAATAATGGTTGCAACCTTGATCGGCGCGGCCCTGATGATTGCGACTGGATGTGTCGACACCTTGCAGGCACGGCGATCGATTGATTCGCGGATTATCATGCTCGTGGGCGCTGCGATCGCAGCTGCTACGGCATTGGAACATTCAGGCGGCGCGGCGTTTATTGCACAGAGTGCCCTGGACGCGATGGAAGGCAAGTCACCGGCAACCATGTTGTCGATATTCTTCATCGTGACGGCTGTGATGACCAATGTGCTGTCCAACAATGCTACAGCGGTGCTTTTCACGCCGATTGCGATAGAAATCGCAAACCGGATAGGCGTGGACCCGATGGCATTTGTTGTCGCGGTAATTTTTGCGGCCAATTGTTCTTTTGCCACACCTGTGGGATATCAAACGAATCTGCTGGTCATGGCGCCCGGAAATTATCGATTCATAGACTTTTTTCTAGCAGGTGTACCGCTTGTCATACTGATTTGGCTAACCTACTCTTTAATAGGACCCTGGTATTACGGAATATGACTCGCCATTCGCTAGATACACCGCAGTTCTACCTGACCGCGCCCGCACCCTGCCCTTATCTTGAGGGGCGTAAGGAACGGAAGGTATTTACGCATCTGGTAGGCGACAAAGCGCCCGAAATAAATGACATGCTCACCCAGGGTGGTTTCCGACGGTCACAAAATATCGCCTACCGTCCGGCATGTGAATCCTGCCGCGCCTGTACCTCTGTGCGCATCGTTGTTGATTCTTTCCGGATGACGCGGTCATTCAAGCGAATATTGAAGGTCAATCGGAACCTTGTTGGGGCGGAATTGCCATCTGCGCCAAGTTCGGAGCAATATTCGCTGTTTCGTGACTACCTCGATGCGCGGCATTCAAGCGGCGGCATGGCCGACATGACCGCGCTTGATTATGCGATGATGGTCGAAGACACTCATGTCAACACGATGATGATCGAATATCGCCAGCGTGGACCCGATACGGCAATTACCGGGCATGGCGAAGGACCACTGATTGCGGTTGCGTTGACTGATATCCTGTCGAATGGCCTATCCATGGTTTATTCCTTTTTCGACTGCAATCAGACAAACCGCAGCCTCGGTAGCTGGATGATTCTCGATCACGTAGAACGAGCTCGCCGAATGGGTCTGCCCTATGTCTATCTTGGATATTGGGTCGAGGGATCGCAGAAGATGCAGTACAAGCAGCGTTTTCAACCTCAGGAACATCTGACCATGGCCGGTTGGCAGTTGATAGATGGATGAACTGCTTGAAAAAGTAGACCTGTCGCGACCGCTATCGGGCAGCGAAGGTGTTGACCCCAATCATGCCAGCAGGATCCGGGTCCAGACGCTCCTTTTCCAGAACACAAGCCTGGTCCAGCAGACCCAGTTTGCCGATGCCAAGGCCGCTGGATTGATGACCGTAATCGGTCTGCTTGCGCTCAACGGTCCTGTTCCCATGGATGAAATGATGAAGGGCGAGACCTTGTCCATGGCTGCGGGTATGGTTGCAGCACTTTGCATATTGTTTTGTATTTTCACGATTTTTCCGCGTTATCCGGGAAAGAAAGTCCGCAAGAATTTGTCCGAAACCGACCGGTTTTCGTGGCCTTCCCTCACCTCACCCGATTTCGATGCGGAAGCATACTCGGAATATATGCATACGGCGGAAGTTTCACAGATTGTCCATTCGATTGCGCATTCCAATACGGCGATTGCCCATATCCTGCTGCGCAAATTTCTGATGATGCGGATCGCGTTCTTCCTGGGTGCCATCGATTTTGCGATCGTGCTGGTTCGGCACTCGGGACTGATCTGATTTCTACGCCTCGTCGGCGGTTACGATCCACGGTTCTTCAAGGGCTGATTTTTCCCACGAAACCCATGCAGGATGGGATTTCATCGCCACGCTATATTGCTTGACCGCTTCATGATCGGAGAGCGCATATTTTTCGATCCGATTGACAACCGGCGCGTACATTGCATCGGCATTGCAGAATTCACCGAACAGGAAGGGCCCGCCGAAACCTTCCAGGCATTCGGCCCAAAGCGTCTCGATACGCGCAACATCGCGATGCACATCCTGATCGGTGACAATCGCTCTGATTTCCCGGCGCATGTTCATCGGGCAGGCATTGCGCAAAGCCTGAAAACCACCATGCATTTCATTGGCAGCGCAGCGTGCGAGCGCCCTTTGCCTGAAATCTTCCGGCCAGAAGCCATTTTCTGGAAACTTGTCGGCCAGATATTCCAGGATCGCCAGCGATTCCCAGATGGTCAGCCCGTCATCGACGAGAACCGGAACCTTGACCGTGGGCGAGAAGGCGGCAAATTCCGGATTGCCCGCATCATCGTTGAATGGCACGAGCTCCTCTTCGAACTCGATGCCCTTGGCCGTCATCGCGATCCAGGGACGCATGGACCATGAAGAATAGTTCTTGTTGCCAATATAAAGTTTCATCGCGGTTTCCGGGGCTCAATTCGTTTCGCGTTGCTGAAAAGGCCTCAGAACGAGGCTCACCAGCCGACCGTCGATAAAAAGCAGTCCGAGACCGATCGTCAAGGCCCCGGCGACATCGCGAAGCCGAATAGGCTCATCCAGATAGAGATTAGCCAGGATCAAGGCGGTTACCGGGATCAGCAAGGTCACCAGG
>JBCCEP010000455.1:0-3177 GCA_039030215.1 Pseudomonadota bacterium | reverse complement strand
TCGTGTTACTCCAATATGCAATGTGTCTCATCGGCGGCTCGACGATGATTACATGCTGCCGACGGACGACCGTCAAGCGTAATTGAAGGTGAGCAGGCGTAGGACAATCGAAATTGCCCTTGCAAACAATTTACGAAAATTCGCCAAATCCCGGTCGCGGACGGCACGAACTTGGCTTATTGTCTGGGAGAATTTGCGTTAGACTGAACAAAAAATCAGGGAGGAAACTATGAGAGCATTATTGTCACTGGCTGCCGCCGCTACAATTGCGCTGACCGCAACAGCGAGCGCAAAGGAAATGAGCCTGGCTTATTTCATGGGGCCCAAGCACCCGATGAATGCAGCCGTGTTCACGCCTTTTGCCGAGAAGCTGGCGGAGTTATCCGGCGGCAAACTGACCGTCAAGCAATTCCCGGGTGGTGCGCTTAATTCCGTGCCGCCAAAGCAATATGCAATTCTGCTCGACGGTGTGGCCGACATCGTTTTCACATTGCCGGGCTATACGGGTGACGTGTTTCCGATGACCCAGGTTGTCGGGCTGCCCGGTGTTTGCGAAAGCGCGGTTGAGTGCACCCAAGCCTTGCTGAACGCCCGCGAGAAGCTTTCCGAGGAATACAATGCCAAATTGCTGGGAATCTGGGCAAATGTACCGCCGGTTCTGATTACCAAAGACAAACCGGTACGCTCGCTGGAGGACCTGAAAGGCATGAAGATCCGCGTGACCAACAAGTCGGATCTGCCGGTGGTCGAGGCGCTTGGTGCTTCCGCGGTGGCACAACCGGTCAATGTGATCAACCAGAACCTGACCAATGGTGTGATTGACGCGATTGCAATTGGTCCGTCTGCGATCCGATCGTTTAATCTGCATGAGCCAGCAAACTATATCACGACCTGGTTTCCCGGTTCCGGTTCAGCATTTGTGCTATTGATGAATCAGGACGTTTATGACGCCCTGTCGGATGAGGAAAAAGGCTGGGTCGATGCTGCTTCCGATGCCGCATTATCGCAAGCCGGTGGCGAGTTTTATGACAAGGCCGGCGGTGGTGGAATGAAGATTGCAGCAGATGCCGGTGTTGAGATCATCGATTTGTCGGATGAAGAAAAGCAACGCTGGCTTGATGCGATCAAACCGACGCTGGAAGAAATCAACGGTCAGAAAGTAGGGAGTTCGACAGTTTCCGAAGTCATGACTTTGATGAAAGGCCAATAGGGTTGGCAAGCCAGACACCTGCGATACTGGTCAGCGCCGACAAGTTAATCGGCGCTGCTGCCACGTTTCTTGCTTTTGTCGGCAGTCTGGGAATTATTGGCCTGGTCGGTATTACCATTGTCGCGGTTGCCTGGCGATACGGGCTGAACGATCCGATATTCGGGATTGAAGACCTTTCGATCGTGACGCTGTCCATTGTTGCCGGCGCGGCGGTTGCCTATGGCGCGCGCAGCAACGCCCATATCAGCATCAACGTTATCCGCTATCTCGGGGGTCGAGGCCTGACGCGTTATACCGACGCCGTCATGCGGTTGTTGACCCTCGCTATTCTTGCCTTGGCGACCTATGCGCTGTTCACAAAGGCCTGTGGCATTGAAAAGGCGTGTATCACCAACAATTTCAGCATTGAGCATCGGATATTCTACTACTACCTTGGTGTCTGCATCGCGATCTACTCGCTGCACGTCCTGAACCATTTCCTGATCAGCCTTTGGCACTTCGACGGCGAAGATCCCAACGAAATTGCTGACTAATGGATAATGTAACAATTGCCCTGTTGGGAACCGGCGTTCTGTTCATCCTGCTCCTGATCAGGATGCCGGTCGGGGTCGCCATGATGCTAGTCGGAACCGGTGGCATCTACATGATCCGCCCGCAGGCGGCGATCCCCAAACTGGCCGGGGAGATCTTCAATGAAGCGTCCAACTATCCGCTGACCATCATCCCGTTGTTTGTCTTGATGGGAAATCTGGCAGGCATTTCCGGTATGAGTCGCGATCTCTATGACGCCGCCCATTCCTGGCTGGGACATCTCAAGGGAGGCCTGGCATCTGCGACCGTCGTGGGTTGTGCCGGATTTTCGGCGCTTTCAGGTTCTTCGCTTGCTGCCGCGCTCACCATGGGGCGTGTGTCGCTGCCGGAAATGCAACGCTATAACTACGATAATGGCCTGGCGACCGGCGCGATTGCTGCGGGTGGGACGCTTGGCATACTCATTCCGCCTTCGGCTGGTTTTGTGATCTATGCCATCCTGACCGAGGAGAGCATAGGCCGTCTGTTCATGGCCGGTGTTCTGCCGGGTTTGTTATTGACCGTTTTCTTCGTGTTGACGATCTGGATTGTGGTCCGGCGCAATCCGGAGAAGGCGCCCAATATGGCGGAAGCCGATACAATCTCGGACCGCTGGAAGGCGATGGGCAGGGCAAGCTGGATCATCGGGATTATCCTGATCACTATTGGCGGCATTTACACCGGCGTTTTCTCGGCGGTTGAAGCTGCCGGGATCGGGGCTTTCCTGGCGGCAATAGTCACGGCAATCCGGAGACAATTCACCTGGGCCAACACGGTGGAGGTTTTTGCCAGTACGTTGAAGGCGTCGGGCACGGTCTTCATGATCCTGTTCGGCGCTTTTGTGTTCAAGACGTTTATCGGATTTACCGGTGTGACCTATTCATTGTCGCTCTGGGTCGAGGGGCTTGGGCTAAGCGGTATGCATATCGTGATCGCTTTCCTGGTCATCTTCATTATCCTTGGAATGTTCATGGATGGTTTTGCCATTCTGGTGCTGACCGTGCCGCTCATTCAGCCGATCATCGAACCGTTGGGGATCGACATGATCTGGTTCGGGGTGTTGATGGTCATTGTTCTGGAGATGGGACTGATTTCTCCACCAGTCGGTGTGAATGTCTTCGTCGTCAAGGGTATTGCCGAGGGTGTTCCGCTCAACACGATTTTCCGCGGGATCTGGCCATTCTGGTTTGCTATGTTGGCCGCCGTAATCATCGTACTCACGTTCCCGCAGGTGGCCTTGCTGTTGCCCAATACTATGTTCGGCTAGGCGGGATAAGGTTTTCTTGAAAACAAGCGTGTTGTCATATCAATGCAGTGTAGACGAGCCTGAAGCCCAATGCCGTCAGCAGTGCCAGGATCGTCAGATCGAATACTTTCGGTGACATGCGTTTCGCGAT
>JBCCEP010000454.1:0-3187 GCA_039030215.1 Pseudomonadota bacterium | reverse complement strand
TCCATAGCGCGCCTTGAATTCATCAAACCTGGAACCGTCCGTGATACGTGCGATAATCTCGCGAACATCATAGGGTATTTTCAGGTCCGCAGGCACAATGCCGGGAATCTCGTCCGGATCGTAAAGCGGCGCTTCGGCTTCTTGCATTTCGAGTTGCGACGGCTTGACCCGGTTGAGGCTCGCAACCGCCTGACGCGCAAGTGCCAGCGCATCTGCATCATCATTGGCCAGATAATCCGCCACGCCGGAAAGCCGGGTGTGAACGTCACCACCGCCGAGTTCTTCCGCAGATACGATTTCGCCGGTCGCCGCCTTCACCAGAGGCGGACCGGCAAGAAAGATCGTCCCCTGCTCTTTCACAATGATCGTGACATCCGACATGGCCGGCACATAGGCCCCACCGGCAGTGCATGAGCCCATCACCACCGCAATTTGCGGAATGGCTTGCGCCGACATGTTTGCCTGATTGTAGAATATCCTGCCAAAATGATCCCGGTCCGGAAAAACCTGATCCTGGTTGGGCAGGTTGGCGCCACCGCTATCGACAAGATAGACGCAAGGCAGATTGTTCTGCATTGCAATTTCCTGCGCACGAAGATGCTTCTTGACCGTCATCGGATAATAGGTTCCGCCTTTTACGGTCGCATCATTGCAGATGATCATCACCTCGTGCCCGGATACCCGGCCTATCCCGGCCACCACCCCGGCGGAAGGGCTGTCACCGTTATACATTCCGTTTGCTGCAAACATACCGATTTCGAGAAACGGGGAACCGGGATCCAGTAATCGCGAAACACGCTCGCGTGGCAAAATCTTGCCGCGGCTCTTGTGACGTTCCCGCGCTTTCTCGCCACCACCCGCAATCGCGGTTTCCGCAGCCTCATGTACCAGGTCCATCGCTGCTTTTTGCGCCGCCAGATTTACCGCGAAGCCTTCTGACCGCGGCGATACCGAACTGTTCAATACCGGCATTAGCCCATCGCCCCCATCAATTCCCGCCCAATGAGCATGCGTCTGATTTCGGACGTACCTGCGCCGATCTCCATCAATTTGGCGTCACGGAAAAATCGGCTGACCGGCGTATCATTCATGAAACCTGCACCACCCATTGCCTGGACCGCCTGATGCGCCACGGTCATGGCTTCTTCGGATGCATAAAGGACACAGGCTGCGGCATCCTGGCGGGTCACCTCATTCCGGTCACAGGCCTTGGCAACTTCATAGACATAGGCTCTGGCCGAGTTCATTTTCGTGTACATATCGGCAATCTTGCCCTGCATCAGCTGGAAGTTTCCGATACTTTGCCCAAATTGCTTGCGCTCCACCATATACGGCATGATCTCGTCCATGCGGGCTGCCATGAGACCGCAACCGATGCCCGAGAGCACGACGCGCTCATAATCAAGACCGGACATCAGCACCCTGACGCCCCTGCCCTCCTCGCCCAGAACATTTTCATACGGCACTTCAACATCTTCAAACACCAGTTCGACCGTGTTGGAACCCCGCATGCCGAGCTTGTCGAAATGATCGCTTTGTGAAAATCCCGGCATGGACTTTTCAACGAGAAAAGCAGTGATCCCGCGCGATCCGGCATCCGGATCGGTCTTGGCGTAAACAACCAGCGTATTGGCTTCCCCACCATTGGTGATCCAGTATTTCGTGCCATTCAGAATGAACCGATCATTTTTTTTGTCGGCCTTCAATTTCATGCCGACAACATCTGATCCCGCACCCGCTTCGGACATTGCTAGTGCGCCGACACTTTTGCCGCTGATCAAATCCGGCAGAAACTGGTGTTTCTGCTCCTCCGTACCATTCAGATTGATCTGATTGACGCACAGATTGGAATGCGCGCCATAGCTGAGCGAAACCGAGGCGGACGCCCGTGCAATCTCCTCCACCGCAACCACATGGGCGAGATATCCCATCCCGGCTCCGCCATAGGTCTCTGGAACAGTAATGCCCAACAATCCTAGCTCACCCATTTCTTCCCAAAGCTCGCTTGGAAAAAGGTTCTTCTCGTCGATTTCACCGGCAAGCGGTTTCACCCGCTCCTGCGCCCAGCGGTGAACCATCTCCCGCAATGCATTGATATCTTCACCGAGATCAAACTTCATGGACGCATTGAACATCTAGGTCTCCTCACCCTTCCACAATCGCTTTATGCACGGGCATGTAAGCGCTGCCGCTCTATTAAGTGTCATGCGTGCCGCCTTGGCAATCCAATTCGGGAGTTTCGCACAATGTCGAAAGTGGTTGACGAAACTGGAGCGACCGCTTAGACGCGCTGAGATATAGTGTGATCAGCCTCGTTTGAGAGGATTATCTATAAATGTCATTGCCGTATTTCCGATATTGAAGCGTCAGCTGAATTCAAACCGCACAAATGAATCGGAATGCAGATCCGGATTGGGAGAATATCATGAGGTTTAATTTATTATTTAGCGCGATTTCCGCAGTTGCATTTTTTGTTTCGGTTGCATTCTCACATGCCCAGGATGTCACACTTCGCATCCATCACTTCATGTCTTCCAAGGCAACGCTTCACGAAAAAATGCTCGTCCCGCTCGCTGAAAGGATCGAAAAAGCCAGCGATGGCCGGATCAAGGTCGAGCTCTATGACAGCATGTCTTTGGGTGGCAGGCCGGGCGATCTTTATGACCAGGCCGTTGATGGAGCAATCGAAATCGTCCTGACATTGCCCGGATATACTGCTGGTCGTTTCCCGCAGGCTGAAGTCTTCGAATTACCGTTCATCATGGATGACTCTGTGGCAGCCTCCAAGGCGTTCTGGGATCTGATCGAAAGCGATCTCCAGAATAGCGATTTCGAAGAGGTAAAGATCTTGTCTGGCTGGGTCCATGGACCGGGCGTGATCCATACCAAGGATCCGGTTGTTCGACTGGAAGATCTCAAGGGAATGGAAATGCGGGGACCTACCCGCCTTGTAACCGATCTCCTGGGAGAACTTGGCGCTTCGCCGGTGGGCATGCCACTTCCCAAGATCCCCGAAAGCCTTTCCAAGGGTGTTATATCCGGCGCAGTGGTTCCGTGGGAAATTACGCCTTCGATCAAGCTGGCCGAATTGGTGAACTATCATACCCAACTCGATGGCGATAAGGCGCTTTATACGGCCATCTTCATCCTCGCCATGAATTACGACGCTTATGATGAAATGCCCGAT
>JBCCEP010000453.1:0-3188 GCA_039030215.1 Pseudomonadota bacterium | reverse complement strand
TTCAACATCAGCGGCAATCGCACTCAGGCAATCCAGTGCACGTGCGGTGCGCAAGGTAACCTCGATGGCAGGCAATCCACCTGCAACCAACGCCCGCGCCATCTGAACCGCTTTCTTCGGATCATCGACAATAACCACCGGTATCACCGGCGCAGCCATCATCAGACCTTCAAGCTGACTTTGCTTATCAAATTGTTTTTTATTCATGGTGTCCCCATACAAGAGCATATTGCAGAATGCAAAAGCCATTCACTAAATTCGTTGATTGTAGAATGAACCCAATAGCCAAACTGGCGGAGGTTTCCAACAGGCTTGTCGCAATTGCCGAGACGGGGCTTTCGATTCAATGCCATTCCTGCTAGATCGCTGATCATCAATAGCCTGGCAATCCGGAGGCAGACGTGTCGAAATCAGTATTGATCATCAACGGGCCGAACTTGAACATTCTCGGTAATCGCGAGCCTGAAAAATACGGCAATCAGACACTGGCCGATATTGAAGCCGCCTGTGCTGAACATGGCAAAGAGCTCGGATTGTCGACCGAATTCTTCCAGGATAACTCGGAAGGCGCCATTGTCACCGCCATTCAGAACGCTTTCGGTGTACATGATGCAATTGTTATTAATGGCGGGGCCTACAGCCATACCTCCATTGCGATCAGGGATGCCCTGGCTGCAGTCAATCTGCCGGTTTACGAGATCCATCTGACCAATGTCTTTGCCCGTGAACCCTTTCGCCACCACTCTTACATATCGGATGTCGCCAAGGCCGTGATTTGTGGCTTGGGTGGACTTGGTTATCGGGCAGCACTGGACTCAATCGCGGGCAGTTGATCTGGTTCCATCTACAGCCATCGCTGAATCTACGCGGGTAGCACTATCGAATCAGGATTGCCCGGAAGTCGTTGACATTGGTTCCGGTCGGACCTGGTACAAATAAATCATCGATCTTCGAAAACGCAGTCCATGCGTCATTGTTTGAGAGCATTGACGCGGGATCGAGACCTGCTTCCCGCATTCGCTTGGTTGTCGCAATATCTGCAAACGCACCGGCATTGTCTTCCGAACCGTCAATCCCGTCGGTGTCTGCTGCGAGCGCATGGATTGTGCCGGCGTTTGTATTATCGGCCAGTTCTTCAATACCGCAGGCAAAAGACAGCAGGAACTCCGTATTTCTCCCGCCTTTGCCATCACCCGCAAGTGTCACCGTAGTTTCGCCACCCGACAAAATCACCACTGGCCGCTCAAACGGCCGATTACGCAAGGCCACCTCCCGAGCAATTGCCGAATGGACCTTTCCAACTTCCCGGGCCTCACCTTCCACCGCGTCTGACAATATGACGGCGTCCATTCCCTGAGATTTTGCGTGTTCTGCCGCAGCCTCAAGCGATACCGCGCTAGACGCTATTACTATGGTTTCATTGCCAATAAGCTTTGGATCATCCGGCTTTGGACACTCCGCCTCCGGGCTCTCCAGATGCTGGATAACACTTTCGGGCAGATCAAGCTTGAATTGGCTGACAAGCGAAAGCGCCTGTTCCCTTGTGGACCAATCGGCCACCGTCGGACCGGATGCCACCTGAGCCGGATCATCGCCCGGAATATCAGAGACAATCAGGCTGACAACTTTTGCCGGATAGGCTGCCGCAGCCAGCCTTCCACCCTTGATCGTGGAAATGTGCTTGCGAATGGCGTTCATCGCCTGGATCGGAGCGCCACTGGCCAACAGCGCCTCATTAACGGCGACCTCATCTTCAAAGGACAGCCCTTCAGCAGGCGCGGGCAGCAATGCCGAACCGCCACCGCAAACAAGCGCGACGACAAGATCGTCTGCGGTCAGATCGGATACCGCCGCCAGCAGTTTGTCGGAGGCATCCAGCCCACTTTTGTCAGGAACCGGGTGGGAAGCTTCAAGCACTTTGATCTGCTTGCAGTATTCACCAAACCCATATCTGGTGACGACAACACCCTCCAGCTCGTCATCCCAAAGGCGCTCGAAAGCTGCCGCCATCTGGGCGGCTCCCTTGCCTGCGCCGACAACAACTGTTCTCCCCTTCGGCTTTGGGGGAAGATGATTTGCGATACATTTTTCCGGATCCGCAGCCGCGATGGCAGCATCAAACATCCCGGTCAGCAGGCTCTTTGGGTCGATCATGAGTTTGGTTTCAATCCGTAAAATTGATCACGCAAGCTATACGGGATGAGTATCTTTGCGCTGCTCGGCGGTCAACACTACCTGCCTAGGATGCATCTTTCTGGAAACGATATTCCGTTTCCTGGACATATTTCTCGCCAGGCCGCAACACGGCCTGCGGATAGTCCGGATGATTGGGAGAATCGGGCCAGACCTGCGGCTCAAGACAAAATCCGGCACGCGGACCGTAACGTGTTCCGCTCAGCCCATTGACCGGGACATCAAGCTTGCTTGCATCATAAAACTGTATGCCGGGCTCAGTTGTGGAAACCAGCATCTCAATTCCACTCGATCTGCAATTTACCTGCGCCACCTGCGTCAATGGCCTGTGCGCTGGCGCCAGACAAAAATTGTGGTCATACCGAACGGGCTCGTCATTCTCCACAAGTCTGATTGGCCGTAATTGGCGAAAATCATATATCGTCCCGGCGACTGGCGCGGGATTACCAATAGGTATTGCTTCTTCGTCGACCGGAAGGAATTTATCGGCATCGATCTGCAATTCATGATCCAGAATATCGCCCTCGCCGGCAAGATTGAAATAGCTGTGATGGGCGAGATTGATCAGAGTCGGCGCATCGCATACCGCCTCATACCGAATACACAGCCGCCCCTCACCCTTCAGCTGGAAAATCGCTTTTGTTTCACATTTACCGGGAAATCCCATTTCGCCGTCCGGATCGGTAATCTCCAGGACCGCGCTATCATTTGTGATGTCGCCAAACTGCCAGTTTCTTATCCCTAAAGAATTCGAACCACCATGGAGCGTGTGCTTGCCCAGGAAATTCTGATCGCACTGGTATTCGGTGCCATCGAGAACAAATCTGCCATTTGCAATCCGGTTCGCATATCGACCGGCCGTGGAACCAAAAAACCGGGAATGCTCTGGATAATCATCAAATTGCTCGAAGCCCAGTACGAGCGGAAACTCGAAACCGTCAAGACGCAGATCCTGCACAACACAACCCCAGGAAAGCAGGTTCATCGTCAGGCCA
>JBCCEP010000452.1:0-3220 GCA_039030215.1 Pseudomonadota bacterium | reverse complement strand
CGAACAGTTCGGCACGCCACAAGATATTTATGACAAGCCGGCCACCATGTTTGTTGCCGATTTCATCGGCTCGCCGTCGATGAACTTCCTGAAGTTTCACGGTAGCCTGGAGGTCGGCGCACCGAGTGTCGATTTGCATCACCAGCCAATGGGCGTTCCTGCTCTGCGGGAACCTTTTGACGGCGATCTGGTCTATGGCGTGCGACCAGAACATATCCGGTTCTCAGATGCAGCAGGTTATCGGGGCGAGGTGATTGCGACAGAATATCTCGGAACCACGCAAATCGTGTCGCTGCAGACCCATAATGGTGCTCTGAAGGCGCGGATATCATCGGATCAACGCGCTGAGGTCGGCGAGAGCGTCGGGCTGGATTTCGAAGGGTCCATGGTGACACTGTTCGACAATCAATCGGGCCGCGCCATTCGTTCAGATCTCAATGAGGGAGTTTTGGCAAATGGCTGATGTGTCCCTCAAGAATGTTTCCAAGAGTTTTGGAGATGTCGCGGCAATCAATGATGTTTCGATGAACATCACGGATGGCTCCTTCGTCGTGCTGCTCGGGCCAACCGGTGCCGGGAAGACAACAACACTGCGTCTTGTTTCCGGTCTGGAGCGGCCAGATGAGGGCGACATCTTCATTGGAGGACGATCCGTGATTGATGAAACCCCGGCGCAGCGCGATGTCGCGATGGTGTTTCAGCAATATTCGCTTTATCCGCATATGACAGTGCGCGAGAACCTGTCCTTTCCGCTCCGTTCGCCGATATTGAAAACCCCGGAAGCGGTGATCAAGGAAAAGGTCCAGGAAGTTGCCGAGATATTGCGCATCTCGCACAAGCTCGACAACAAGTCGACGCAGCTTTCCGGTGGCGAAATGCAGCGGGTCTCGATCGGGCGCGCGCTGGTCCGGGATCCGGCAATCTACCTGATGGACGAACCCTTGAGTTCGCTTGATGCGAAATTACGAGCTGAATTGCGGATTGAATTGAAAAGAATCCAGGCCGAATTGGGCGCGACCGTTTTGTACGTCACCCATGATCAGATCGAAGCGATGACGATGGCAACACATGTCGGTGTTCTGGACAACGGGCAGTTGGTGCAATTTGGTTCGCCACGGGAGATCTACGAAAACCCGGTCAGCCTGTATGTGGCCAGCCGCCTTGGCCTGCCGCGGATCAACGTAATTCCGGCTGATATTTTTGCCGGAGCGCCGGACGGAGCCAAGACAATTGGCCTTCGTCCCGAACATATTCAACAAGGAGAAGGCAAGCCGACGACGGTTCAACGCATCGAGCATCTCGGTGACCAGACGCGGCTTCATCTTGAGCTGGATGGACAGGAAATCGTGACACTGACGGATGTCCATACCAAGCTCGAACCCGGCGATACCATCGCCATTCAACCCCGAAACGCACTTTACTTCGATGCCAGTGGTGCTCGGATCGCCTGAGGAGAATCAGATATGAGACAATTCATAAATGCCAAGGAAAAATTGGTTACCGAAGCGATCGACGGAACCTTGCGCACGGCAGGGGGCCGTTTGGCCAGGCTTGATGGCTACCCCCATATCAAGGTGGTGGTGCGGACCGATTGGGACAAATCGAAAGTCGCCCTGGTTTCCGGTGGTGGTTCCGGCCATGAGCCTTCGCATGCGGGATTTGTCGGCAAGGGCATGCTGACAGCGGCGGTGTGTGGCGATGTCTTTGCTTCACCCTCGGTGGATGCGGTCCTGGCGGGTATTCTTGCAGTCACTGGCGATGCGGGTTGTTTGCTGATCGTGAAGAATTACACAGGTGACCGGCTCAATTTCGGACTTGCCGCCGAAAGGGCCCGGGCATTTGGCATCAAGGTTTCCATGGTCGTCGTCGATGATGACGTGGCGCTTCCTGATTTGCCGCAACCGCGCGGTGTTGCAGGAACGCTGTTCGTGCACAAGATCGCCGGTGCGCTGGCGGATCAGGGTGCCGATCTGGAGAGTGTAACGCAGGTTGCAGAAGAAACCATCAAGGGTGTGGTTTCCATCGGGATGTCACTGGATACCTGCACCGTGCCCGGATCTCCCAAGGAAGAACGCATTTTGCCCGGCAAGGCTGAACTGGGTCTGGGCATCCACGGCGAAGCCGGTATCGAGCAGGTTGATTTTACCAATGCGCGTGATGCGATGGAGCTAGTTGTCGACCGGCTAGCTCCGAATATTCAGCCTGGACCGCATGTGGCATTGCTCAATAACCTTGGCGGTACAACGCCGTTGGAAATGGGTGTATTGGCTGAAGAACTGGTACGCTCGCGAATTGGCGAGCAAATTCGCTGGATGATCGGTCCGGCCCATCTTATGACTTCGCTCGACATGCAGGGATTTTCGGTTTCGCTTCTTCCGGCCGGAAAGCCGGTGGAGTCCGGTCTGCTGTATCCGGTTTCGCCTTGGGCATGGCCTGGCTGTCTGCCAGTGTCCGAGATAGCAGTCGAACCTGTGCCTGATGGGCTGGCGCCAATCCAACCTATGCCTTCGGTCAATGAAGAGACCCGCGCCTTTGTCGAGCGATGCTGCCGGATCCTGATCGAAGCCGAGGGTGATCTCAATGCACTGGATGCCAAGTCCGGTGATGGCGATACGGGTTCAACACTTGCGACAGCGGCGCGCGCCCTGATCGATGCCTTCGACCGCTTGCCCCTGGCGGATCTGACCCAGCTCTACCGTGCAATCGGGTTGGAGCTCAGCCAGACGATGGGTGGTTCTTCCGGTGTCTTGCTGGCCATATTCTTCACGGCAGCTGGCGATGCTTCAGCCAGCGGACAAGACGGGATTGGCGCACTGAGAGCGGGGCTTGACCGGGTCCAGCAAGTTGGCGGTGCCCGTTCGGGAGATCGGACGATGATCGATGCGCTGCTTCCAGCTCTGGAAGCGCTGCCTGGTGGATTCGGTGCTGCCGCAAAGGCTGCCCGTGCCGGTGCTGACCATACCGCCTCTATCACCAAGGCAAAGGCGGGCAGGGCGAGCTACATCGCTGAAAGCAAGCTGGCAGGCCATAACGATCCCGGCGCCGAAGCAGTTGCGAGATTGTTTGAAAGTCTGGTTGAAAACGCAGTCGCCGGGTAGGTCCCTTCAAAAGCGAATTCTGCTATTGGCATGCAAGGGGGCTCTTACCATTGGCAGTAAGTTTAGACTGCATTTACTTGTTGCGTGTTTGTCTTTGCTTTACAATCAGTTCCCATCTTGGG
>JBCCEP010000451.1:0-3221 GCA_039030215.1 Pseudomonadota bacterium | reverse complement strand
ACTCAGCTCGGGCGCAATTATCCGGTTGAGGTCGCATTGACCGGGGATCTCAAATCAGTGCTTGGAGCTATGCTGGCAAAGCTCAATTCCGATTCACGAATTCAAGCCAAAACGACCCAACAGGAGGCTGTTTCAGCGCTCACCGCAAAATGGCGCAAGGAAAAGGGTATCGAGTCGGAACTCGCACAAGATATGTCGACAAAGCCTGTGCATCCTATCCAGGTCATCCGCGCAATGCGAGACGCCATGAAGGATGATGATGTCCTGGTCTGTGATTCTGGGTTCAACCAGATCTGGGCAGGACAGTACTTCGAGGTACGTAGTTCTGGTCGAAACTATCTGGGGCCACGTGGATTTGGTGTCATGGGCTATGGAACACCTGCAGCCATTTCACGAGCATTGACGACACCGGATCAAAACGTGGTCTGCCTAACCGGTGATGGCGGGTTCGCAATGGTGATCCAAGAATTGGAAACCGCCGTTCGAAGCGGCGCCAATTTGACGATTGTCGTTATGAACAATTCCAACATGCATTTTATCAAAGACAACCAGCGGCTTTTTTTTGATTCCCGATTTATCTCAACCGATTTTTCTGAGTTGGATTATGCCGAGATTGCGCGCGCATTTGGCTGCGCAGGGATCCGCGTGGAAAGTAGCGGGCAACTGGACAGTGCATTCGCCGAGGCAATGGCTAGCAGCAAACCTGCAGTGATTGATGTGCGAATTCAGGAAGACGCCGTCCCAGAACGAGTTAGCCTGCAATCGTTCAAGTAGCGATTTTCAAGAAATCCCTTTCGAAAAATTTGATGTGAGACAGCAAATGACAAATTCATTGGAAAATAGGGTTGCCGTTGTGACTGGCGGGGCGCGTGGGATTGGCCGCGCTATCGCCGAGCGATTTGCCAAGGAAGGTTCCGACATTGCAATATGCGCGCGTACACAGGCCGATCTGGACCAAACGCGAGAAGCGATCGAGGCTATCGGCCGGAAGTGCCTGACGAAAAGCGTCGACCTTTCAGACTCAGTCTCAACCCGGGAATTCTGTGAAGCGGTCAAAGTAGAATTCGATGCCGTCGATATCTTGGTCAATTGCGCTGGCGTTTATCTTGACCGTGGTCTGCTTGCAGAGAGCGACCCGGAGATATGGTGGAAAACCATAGAGGTCAATGTACGTGGACCCTACATGGTCACCCGGCATCTGCTGGAAAACATGGCTGACGGAGGCAAGATAATAAATTTCTCCTCCGGTAAAGGGCTGAGCGCTGGCGCCAATTCCGCATCCTATCATGTCTCGAAGGCGGGCCTGCACATGCTTACCGAAGCACTTGCCAACGAACTTTGGCCGCGAAAAATTGATGTAAACAATGTCATTCCGGGGCCAGTTGCCACGACGACATTCAGTCGCGACGATCCAGCTTCAGGTAGGACTGCTGAAGAGCTGTTAGAGAAATACAAGGAAGAACTTCCGCCCGGCCTGCCCGAGTGGGAGCGATTAAAACATCCCAATGAAATCGCTGATTTCGTGCTGAACTTGGTGACACTCCCTACCGGAGGACCGACCGGCCAGACATTCTCGCTTGCCCGTCGGCCGCTTTGACGGACGCATTTTGTCGTCATGAACGCAATCAAATACCTGTTTTGATAATGCTCGCGGCTTTCTCACCAATCATAAATGTCGCCGCATTGGTGTTTGCTGAGACAATCCTCGGCATTACGGAAGCATCGACGACACGCAGGCCTGTCACCCCCCTTACCCGCAATTCTGGGTCGACAACCGACTTTGCGTCATTGCCCATGCGACATGTGCCAACCGGATGATAGACTGTGCTTGCATGTTTTCTGATCGCAGCCAGGATTTCCTCATCGGATTCGAAATCCGAGCCCGGGATGATTTCCCGTTGCCACAAATTCTTGAAGGCAGGTTTGTCATAAATCTCGCGGACAACTCGTAGGCCTTCCACCATGACTTCACAGTCCTTTTGGGTGCTGAGATAGTTTGTGACAATTTTTGGATCATCAAACGGGTCGGCAGAATTGATTGAGATGTTTCCACGGCTCTCTGGATGGCATTGCCAATAGGAAACAGTAAAACCGGGGTATTTGTGTAACGGCATACCTGGCTTATCCACCGAAAGCGGCATGACGAATATCTGAATATCTGGCCGTTTGCCGTTCGAGAATTTGGTGTAAGTTGCACCACCCACCTGACCCGCGCCAACCGTCAAAGGGCCCTTCCCCGCAAACAGCCATTGGTAGCCCATCTCCGCCAACCTAAGCGGATTTCGAACCTGACTGTTTAGAGAATATTTTGGATCGGCAAGCTCGACAATCGTCCGCATCTGAAGATGGTCCTGGAGATTGCTTCCCACTTCCGGCGCATCCACCTTCACCTTAATATCATGTTTTCTGAGAAGTTCGGCAGGTCCGATCCCGTTTAACTGCAGTAGTTGCGGCGATTGAATTGCACCGGCAGACAGGATTATTTCCCGTTCAGCATACGCCGATTTCAGTTCACCATTCTGCTGATATTCGACGCCGACTACCATGTTTCCATCGTAGATAAGTCGAAGTGCGTTGGCGTTAAGCTCAAGCTGAAAATTCGGCCTTTGCATGGCGGGTTGCAAAAACGCGGTCGCTGCGCTCTCGCGCCATCGGCCCCTTAGCGTCAGCTGATAATCACCGACACCATAGGTATCGTCTCCATTGAAGTCAGGGTTATCTGGAAGCCCGTATTCACGGGCCGCTTGTTTCCAAGCTTCACAAGCGAAGTTTTTGTTCCTTAGATTAGATACACCGACCGGCCCGTACCCGCCTCTGAATTGATTTGGCGCTCCGTCATAGGCTTCGATGTTTCGAAAGTATGGTAAAACGTCTCGGTAGCTCCATCCTTGTGCACCAAGCTTTTCCCAATCATCAAAATCCTCAACCTGCCCTCTTATGAAAATCAGTCCATTGATTGAGCTCGAACCACCTAATACCCGACCTCGAGGGACATCCATCCTGCGGCCGGAAATACCGGGATCCGCTTCGCCCCTATACAGATGAGAAACCCTGTTGTCGTAAATCGATCGAAAATAACCAACCGGCAGTTTGAGCCAAAAATTATCGTCTGATCCTCCTGCCTCCAGGACCAGGACATGACAGTCTTTGTCCTCAGTCAGTCTCGCTGCGAGTGTTGCACCGGCAGTACCAGATCCGATGATGATATAATGAACTTGCTT
>JBCCEP010000450.1:0-3238 GCA_039030215.1 Pseudomonadota bacterium | reverse complement strand
TGCAAAAATATGGCGGAGGGTCCTCTTTTCAGGAAGTTGACGGACATGCTGGGCAACTCGAACCAGGGCAAAGATGGCACCAGATGCGGCATGACGCTGAATTTTTGGCCGTGCTGTCGCTCATTGGTCAGGACGAGACATTAATGGCAAAAGTTTCCGTCCACTTTCCGGAAGACATCGAGCGTGTTGAAGGACTTTTGAACGGTCGAAAGAGTGATTGGCGGGGGGAGAATGGGAATTGATATCAAAGCAATGGCTGGTCGCGCTGTACCAGAAAGCGGAAAAGAGCGGAGACACTCGTCAGAATTTGGGCGCAGCGGCTTGGATACAGTGGGGCCCTTGTGCTTACGTTTCACAGATAAGCGACCGAAGGAGCGAATTTTGTCGTGCTGGATCAGGATAAGTCAATGAGCGTTTGTAAGCCTTTCGAAAGTCCTGTTCCTCAGTCGGCTCTGGCAAAGGTTCTTGTCATTAACCTGGCGAGCGTTGCGGCCTATATTGGAACTGAGCGTCGTTTTCGAAGAATTCGAGAGCACAATGTTTGGACAGAAACTGACAATCCAGCCCTGCCCGGGTTGATCAAACGGCTTGGGCGTTAGAAAGGGGTAAACAATGGTTCAACTGACACTTCCAAAAAATTCCCGGATCACGACCGGAAAAACCTGGCCCAAACCGGAAGGCGCCAGCAACCTTCGCAAGTTCCAGATATATCGCTGGAACCCGGACGATGGCAAAAACCCTAGCGTGGACACCTATTTTGTGGACATGGATGATTGCGGGCCGATGATCCTGGATGCGCTGATTTACATCAAGAACAAGATTGATGCGTCGCTGACATTTCGCCGGTCCTGTCGCGAGGGCATTTGTGGATCCTGCGCGATGAATATCGACGGGATCAACACGCTGGCCTGTATTTATGGCATGGATGAGGTATCCGGCGACGTCAAAATTTATCCGCTGCCGCATATGCCAGTTGTCAAAGACCTGATACCGGATCTGACCCATTTCTACGCGCAACATGCATCGATAATGCCCTGGCTGGAGACCAAGACGAACCGCCCGGCAAAAGAGTGGAAGCAGTCGATAGAGGACCGCAAGAAACTCGACGGGCTTTATGAATGCGTAATGTGTGCAAGTTGCTCGACGTCTTGCCCCAGCTATTGGTGGAATGGCGACCGCTACCTGGGCCCGGCTGCGCTGCTGCATGCGTATCGGTGGATTATTGATAGCCGCGACGAGGCGACGGGCGAACGGCTTGACGGGCTCGAAGACCCGTTCAAGCTGTATCGTTGCCACACGATCATGAATTGTTCGAAAACCTGCCCGAAAGGGCTGAACCCGGCCAAGGCTATTGCCGAGATAAAGCGGATGATGGTCGAACGCGCGGTCTGATTCCGGCCTTATAAAACTGGGTTTTTGCCCTGGGCTGAGTCACCGCGAAGTGCACAGGCCATGCAACGTCAGCCGACGGGTCATGGGCCACAAACAGCCGGTTAACGAAAGCCGGGTGAACTGGTCACCACACCCGAGACCTGATCCGGGTGTGGCGGTGTTGTTGGGCGATCAAGATGCGAAAGCCGCCTCAAGTGCAATTTCGACCATATCTCCAAAACTGCTTTCCCGCTGATCACTGGGCAGCGCCTCTCCGGTCAGCAGATGGTCCGATACCGTCAATACCGCGAGGGCCCGGCAGTTGTGCCGCGCTGCAAGGATATACAACTCGGCGGCCTCCATCTCGACCCCCAGAATACCATGCCGCTGCATTTGCTCGTTGAGATCCGGACGCTCGTCATAGAACACATCCGACGAGTAAATTCCGCCGACATGGGTCGGGGTCCCCTTGCTCTGTGCGGCTCTGGCTGCAGCTTGCAACAGGCCCCAATCCGCGCAGGGCGCGAAATTCAGTTCCTTGAAGATCCCACGTGATGGGGTGCTGAGTGTAGAGGACGTCATCGCAAGTATGACATCCCTGACCGCAACCGAGTTTTGCATTCCACCGCAAGATCCAATTCGGATCAGTGTTTTCGCGCCAAAATCCCGGATCAGTTCATTGACGTAGATCGACAGTGACGGCATGCCCATTCCGCTGCCTTGAATCGTCACGCGGTTGCCATTCCAGTTGCCAGTAAACCCCAGCATTCCCCGGACTTTGTTGACTTCAACAACGTCACTCAGAAATGTTTCGGCAGCCCATTTGGCTCGGTACGGGTCGCCCGGCAACAAAACTGTGTCCGCAATTTCACCCTGTTCGGCTCCGATTTGAATTGTCATATGATCGGGACCATTGCTCAGATTTCGAGATCTGAGATGTCTGCACCTGACGTCAGCGCGTCATGTATCCACTGTGGTTTTCGCCCTCGTCCGGACCAAGTTTGTTCTGGGTTGGCCGGATTGCGGTATTTGGCCTGCGCTTTTGTACCTTTGGTGCTTTTCCTTTTGCCGCCAGACAATTCGGCGAGTGTAAATCCGAATTTGGCCGCGGCTTTTTCGGCGGCTTCCAGCGCGTCTTTTCTTTCCTTTAATTCGACTGCCTTAATCGCTTCTGCGACATCGCCCTGCAACTTTTGCAGTTCCTTCCTGGACATGGACTTTAGATTGATCCCCATCGGGCACTCCATTGTTATTGACAGCGCCGGCGACTGCGGCGCAAGTGTCGGCACCGTATACGAAAAATTGACGCAGTTCAGCGGCAATTGTGATTTTCGGCCACATTTCAGGAGTTGCGCGGAATATCGCCTGCTAAAACCACGATATCATTCATTATCGCATTCAATTCAAAGTCTTTTGGTGTGTAGACCTTCGAGACGCCAATGGATTTCAGCTTTTCCGCGTCTTCCTCGGGAATAATTCCCCCAACCAGAAGTGGAATATGATCCAGCCCTGCATCCTTCAATTTAATTAAGACGTCCTCGACAAGCGGAATGTGGCTCCCGGAAAGAATCGAAAGCCCAATCACATGGGCCTGATCCTCGACAGCAGATGCGACGATTTCCTCGGGTGTCAGACGGATGCCATTGTAAGAAATGTCCATTCCGCAATCCCGGGCCCGAAATGCAATTTGCTCTGCACCATTTGAATGTCCGTCCAATCCCGGTTTCCCCATCAGGAACTTCAGACGGCGGCCAAGCCTGTCGCTTACCGCGTCGACCGAAGCGCGAATATCATCCAGCCCTTCTGTCTTGTTCGATACAGATCCGGATACGCCCGTCGGGCCCCGATAGGTTCCAAAAGCTTTGCG
>JBCCEP010000449.1:0-3238 GCA_039030215.1 Pseudomonadota bacterium | reverse complement strand
GGCCAGATTTCCGACTCGGTAAATATTGCAAGATCCGGTTTCCAATGATCGAGAAATCGACCTACAGCACGCTCGAGGTCCAACGGGACATATTGATGATAGGTGCTTTTTGGCAATCTTCCACGAACAACCTCTGCCGAGGTTACCGTCCCGGTCGTCAGCACTGTGTTGATGCGCTGCCGGTCAACATGCTCGATCAACGGAATGATTGCCATGGTCTCACCGACGCTAGCAGCATGAAACCAGATCATCGGACCTTCCGGCCTTTCGATGCTCGGGTAGCCATAACGCTCATAGCGTCGTGTGACGTCTTCCTTGCCGCGCCGCGCACGCATCCTCAGAAACGGACCCATGAACGGATAGATCACCTTGCCCACCATTCGGTAGGCGTTGAGTGTGATGCGGGCGGAATAGTCGCTCACAGTCCTGCACCATATCTGCTGTTGAACCGGTAATCGGCGCCTTTCATTCGGGTACACCCGTCAATTCGTATGCACGTTTTGTAATACGATTCAGTTCATTCTCCAAAACAATACGCGCATCTTCCAATTCCGCGTCGCTGGCATTTTTATCTACATAAATCGATTTCCCCACGCAGATCGCGGACTTCCCAAACGGAAGGTTCATCGTCGTGCGATCCCAGGCGCGGCTGATGGTCTTGCGCCTGCTGGAGGCCACCGCCAATGGAATGATTGGCCTTCCCGAACGCTTGGCAAGCAGGATAATGCCCGGGCCCGCCCTGCGCGCAGCACCTTTCGGAATATCGGCGGTCTGAAGCACATTTTCCCCTTTCTCAAGCACTTTGAGCATTTCCAGGAACCCCACCATGCCGCCCTTTTCGAGCGCCTTTGTGGCAGCGCGTCCACCCGAGGCACGAATTGTTTCCGCGCCAAATGCATGCGCAACCCTGGCGGTGATTTCCCCGTCGAGGTTTTTGGAGATCATGGCCGCACCCTTGAGTCCGATCGGAATGACCGGCAGCATGATGTGCTGACCATGCCAGACAGCGGCAATCGCCGGAAGTTCTGGTGCTACCCTGTCGAGAATGTCATCGGGTTCAACGACCCATTTATTGGTATGAAATGTCAGCTTGAGGTACCAGACCGCCAGCCGTGCCACGGCCGGTGCAAAGAATCGGCTGCTCGTCAATTGGCGTCCCGGCCGCGTGAGCCATTTCGGCAGGCGTTTGGGCCTTTTGGCAGATTTCGGCATGCCGGCAGTATCACCAGTCGTTAAATTTGAAATTCAGGGAGCCGTACACGATATTGGCTACCCGAAGGTGCCATCGCCATCGGGATCGAGCAGGCGATGCATATGTACGATGAAGTAGCGCATATGGGCGTTATCGACTGTCTGCTGCGCCTTTGCCTTCCATGCCGCCAATGCGGTCTTGTAATTGGGGTAGATACCAACGATATCCAATTCATCCAGATCACGGAAACTAACGGTCGCCGGATCTTCCAGCTCTCCGCCAAATACCAAATGCAGCAATTGCTGATTTTCACCGGATTTGTTCTCTTCCGACATGATTTCCTCAACTCGTCTCTGACAGTGTCCAGACCGTCTTGCGGCCTTCACGCACACAAACTGTCCGGTTTGCCGTGTTAATGAAGGAACTGGCCGGAATTCGCAAGGTCGAGCAGTGTTGTGTTTCTGCCCGGACCTGAAATAACCAATGCTGGCAGGCGGGTTTTCGGTGTGTTGTAGACAATCGGGTTACTTGAACTGTCTGTCACGCTGCCACCGGCCTCGCTAAGGACCAGGTCCGCTGCAGCCAGATCCCATTCATGGGCGCCGCTTCGCGCATATGCACCGTCAACCTCCCCACTCGCCACCATTGCCACCCGATAAGCCAGGGAGGGACCATAGGGGATGATGTCGAATTTCTCGGGAAATTTCGATGCAATGTCACGGTTAAGTTTCTTCGATCCGGTGAGGCTATGAACAGTCTCTCCGTATACAGGTTCAAGCGCTGTGCCGTTCAGTCTCGAACCCATTCCGGCCGCAGCCAGAAATGTTCTTTCGACAGCTGGGCAATGCAATACTGCGCCGACCGGACATCCATTGCGGATAACCGCGATTGATATGCACCAATGGACATTCCCCGCGATAAATCCGCGTGTCCCGTCAATGGGGTCAACTACGAAGATTTCCTTGCGATCAAGCCGATCTTCACTGTCAGCGGTTTCTTCGGAGAGCCAGCCGTAGTCGGGGCGAGCTTCCAGCAATTCCTGCCTTAGGAAAGCGTCGACCTCGAAATCAGCCTCGCTGACCGGCGAATCTCCCGGTTTCATCCAGACCTTGTTATCGGCACGAAAATAGCGCAGCGCTATTTCTCCGGCCTTAACTGCGGTTTGCTCCAATATATCAAGAATTGAGCCTGAATCTGTTTTGGACTGATGCATGTCTTTTGTCACAGTTCTCAATTCCGGTTGTCCGTCACTGGCGCAAAATATGGAAACCGAAGTCTACTTGCCGCCAATTGTCATTCCCTCAATCAGCAGGGTCGGCGCATTGACCGTCCCGCGAAATTCCAGATCATTGGCCGGTGTCATGTTTAGAAACATGTCCTTAAGATTTCCGGCAATTGTTATTTCTGCAACCGGATAGGCAATTTCGCCGTTTTCGATCCAGAAACCGGATGCGCCCTTCGAATAGTCGCCAGTGACCATATTAACCCCATGGCCAATGGTCTCGGTCAAATACAGCCCGTTACCAACCGACTTGATCAGCTCCTCGGCGGTTTGTAGGCCGGGTTCAATATGACAATTGGTCGTCGAGGGGGAAATACCGCCGCCGCCACGTTTCGCCCTGAAATTGCTTTGCAGATCCAGTTCCCTGGCGGATGCCCAATCGAGCAACCAATCCCTAAGAATGCCTTCCTCGACCGGCACAAGTTCAACATTCGCCATGCCTTCACCATCAAACGGGCTGGATCCAAGACCGCGGGTCTTCAAGGGGTTGTCCCGGATCGTGATCGCCTGGTTTGCGATCTGCTTGCCCATTTGATCTCGAAGAAAGCTTGTTTTGCGTGCAACTGCTGCACCATTAATCGCGCCCATCATGCCGCCCAGAATGCTGCCGGCCACCCTGCGGTCCACCACTATGGGTGCCTTCCCGCTTCTTGCCTGCCGGGGATCAATGCGCCGAACCGTACGTTCGCCGGCCAGTCTTCCAATCTCGGCGGGATCCGGCAGATCGGAATCGTGAACGGAAGAACGCGATTCGTAATCCCGTT
>JBCCEP010000448.1:0-3245 GCA_039030215.1 Pseudomonadota bacterium | reverse complement strand
TTTTCGAGAAACGCTGCAATGCCTTCCTTGCCATCCTGCGTCGCAAAGAGTGCGCCAAGGACACGCTGCTCAAACGTCAGGCCTGCGCTCAGGGCAGTATCTAGTCCGTCATCGATCACACGCTTGCCTTCCGCAAGCGCAACGGGTGCTTGCGCTGCAAGTTCCTCCGCCAGGGCAATCGCCCTCGGCATGAGCTCGTCAGGAGCACAAGTCTCCAGCGCTGCGCCATATTCAACGGCCTCGGCCGCCGTCATCATCCGACCGGTCAAAAGCAATTCCTTGGCCCGCATCGGGCCCACCAGTCTGGGTAATCGCTGCGTCCCGCCACCGCCCGGAAGCAGGCCCAGTTTAATCTCAGGCAGACCCAGCTTGGTTTTCTCGTTCACCAGCACGAGATCACAACAAAGCGCCAATTCCAATCCGCCACCAAGCGCATAACCATTCACGGCACAGATCGTGATCTGCGGTAGCGCGGCAATCGCGTCGAACGTCTTACGCGATCTGCGCTGAAAACCGTCAAATGTGGTCTGATCGACCTTGTGATATCCGGCTATATCCGCGCCGGCAACAAACCCGCGGCCGGTTCCGGTAATGATCAGGACCCGGACTTCATCAATCCGCCCGGAAAGTTGCTGAACATAATCACCCAGGCATTCCATGATTTCGAAGTTCAGCGCACCCAAAGCCTCCTCGCGATCGACGCGCAGGATTTCCATTGATCCCTTGCGTTCCAGAATGAGGTTTTGATGCAATCGTTCTTCAGCCATCCGCATCTCCTGCGCCCAGCAATTCGGCGATGACTTCATCCGTATGTTCGCCTACTTGCGGCGGCACCATGCGCAACCGGACCGGCGTCGCACTCATGCTGACCGGATTGGCAATCGCGTAAATTCGCCCGGCCTTAGGGTGCTCCATCTCGACCAGGCGTGAAGAGTCTCGCTCCAAAAGCTCGTCCATGGCTTCTCGCGATGTACGGATCGGGGCTGCCCACACGTCTGCTTCCTTGAAAATGGCCATGAGTTCCTTGGTTGTTTTTTTGCTTGTGCACGCTTCGATCCGCTTTTTTGCATCATCGCGCTGTGCCCACGGGTCAAGTTCACCCAGTTTGTCGTCCCCGATCAAGGCCCCCAGCTTGTCCAGTGGACACATCGCGATTGCCACCCAACCATCGGATGACGGATAGGCACCATAAGGCGCATCGTTCCAGCAGGAGGATACACCGGCATTGGAACGTTCCAGCGCAATGCCTTGATTGAGTACCGCAAAGTTTTCCTGCCCCATCAAATTCAAGGTCGCTGAGTACAAATTGGTCTCGACTTTCTGTCCAATTCCCTGGCGATCCCGCGCAATTAGCGCGCTGAGTATTCCAATGGCCAGGGCCTGGCTTGCAGCAAAGTCTGCAATCGGTGTACCGCATGCGGTCGGCGGCTCCTCTGCCCGACCGGTATTCATCATCACGCCGGACATGGCCTGGACCAGAAGATCCTGGCCAGGCATGCCCTGCTTTGCCAACTGGCTGTCCGCCCCCCAGCCGGACCCAGAGGCATAGATGATCTTGGAGTTTACTTTCTTGAAGTCTTCATAGCCCAGACCCAGACGATCCATTACACCACTACGAAAATTCTCGACTACCACATCACAATGTTTGGCCAGCTCAAACAGCAGCGCCTTGCCTTTCTCATCCTTCAAATCCACTGCAATTGATCGCTTGTTGCGATTGAAGGAATGAAACGCCGCACTGTCACCGCCAACAAATTCACCGATCATCGGCATCCCGCGCATCCACTCACCCTTTCCGGGACGCTCGACCTTGATTACATCAGCCCCGAAATCCGCCAGGGTCTGGGTGCACAACGGGCCCAGCATCATCTGCGTGAAATCAAGAATTCTGATGCCGTCCAACGCATTTGGCGCTTGTGCCTTATTCATTGGCTTCTCCATGTGCCAGCCTTGAAATTCGTAAATTCAGTACTCAGAAAGCCTAGTTTTATTGATGGTAATACGTTTTAACGAAAAATTACCTTGTTTGCAGTCGATGTCAAGACAATGCTAATAACTGACGGAAATAGCAGGGGAGAAAATGATTGGCTGGAATAGCAGATATCGCAAAGGCAGCCGGTGTTTCGACCGCCGTTGTGTCGCGCGTAATCAATGGTGATTCAACACTTCGAATTGCAGAAGAAACACGTAAACGGGTGCTTAGAATCGCCGAAGAACATGACTATGCACCCAACTCAGCCGCCAGTTCGTTGAGATCCTCACATTCTGGGTTGATCGCAATGGTCGTCCATGATGTCACCAATCCGGTCTACGCCGAAATTCTTAGCGGCGCACAACACCAAGCGACCCTGCAAGGTCAGGCTATTCTGATTAGCGAGGCTTCGGCGTTGGATAATCAAGCATCCAGATTGCTGAGACTGATCGGCGGACGCGGCGTGGACGGTCTGATTTTGCAGTCAGTCGGACAATTATCGGATACGGCATTGGCACGCGCTGCACGGAAAAAAATCCCGACAGTCCTGCTACAAACCGAACTTGATGCGGACGCAACCCTGCTGACGCTTCCAGATATCGAAGCAGCAGAACTGGCAACGCAGCACCTGATTGATTTGGGTCACGCCAGGATCGGCTGCCTTGCCACACGCGAAGGCCTGACATTCACGCAAAATCGGGTCGAAGGTTGGCAAACGGCGCTTCATGCGGCAGGTCTGGAGGTTGAGAATTCGGCACTCGAGTTTGCAGATCCCGCAATCGATGACGGCCGGATGATGGCTCGAAAAATTCTCGAAGCAAATCCTGATTTGACCGGTCTTGTCTGCTGCAATGCCGTCTCTGCAATCGGCGCTCTGGAAGCTGCATCACAAATGCAAATCGATGTTCCGAACCAATTATCCATCGTGGCAATACATGATATCGAAATGGCCCGGCATCTGAGGATTCCACTGACCACCGTCAAAATGCCGCTTTTTGAAATGGGCGTGCGCGCAATCGAGATGTTATCGGGCAGCCAGAGTGTTTCTGCCGGTCGTGTTGCCATAACCGAGCAGCCAGTCCTTGTAGAAAGATCAAGCACGCGCGTTCTCTGAACCGATCGGTCATTCGCAGCCAAAAATGCCTGCCCACTCCAGAACACAATCCCGTTCAACAATGAAATCAGGGCGTTTTTGCCGGTTGCGGCAGTTGGGTCACAGTCAGTTTTGAGCTGTGAATATGGCATACAATTGTTTTGGTTTAGGTTTACCATT
>JBCCEP010000447.1:0-3255 GCA_039030215.1 Pseudomonadota bacterium | reverse complement strand
TTTCTGTCCTGCGCCAATTCCAAAGCCAGCTGATAGAGTTCGCGCTTAGGAAGTCCGGTAATTGCAGCAGCCTCACTGGCGGCCCGGCTGACACTCATTTCACCGAGAAGATCTGCCAGCAGCGTGCTTGTGTCTATTTCATTGCGGTCGGTCGGCGGCTCAACCAGCAATACGATTTCACCCTTGACCTTTTCATCGTGATATCGCGAGGCCAACGCCTCGGCGTTACCGCTGACGAATTCCTCATGAAGCTTTGTCATTTCCCGGCAAATCGTGACAAGTCTTTGCGGACCAAGGCATTGTGCGATGTCTACCAGGCAGGCTCCAAGGCGATTGGGACTTTCGTAAAAGATCAAGGTGGCCGGAATCCTTGCGAGCGCTTCGAGGCGTTTCTTGCGAGCGGAGGTTTTCGAGGGCAGAAAGCCGGAAAACAGGAAATTATCCACCGGCATTCCACTGGCCGACAATGCGGCAATCGCGGCCGAAGCACCGGGGATCGGAACAACCCTGATGCCGGCGGCAAACGCATCAACCACCAATCTATGGCCTGGATCGGAGACGAGCGGCGTGCCGGCATCAGATATCAAGGCCACAGCTTGGCCCGATTGCAGTTTCTCGATCAATGAAGGGCCAATTTGAGCGGCATTGTGCTCGTTATAGGCGATCAGCGGCGTTTGAATTGTGTATCGCTTGAGCAACTTTCTCGAGACCCGCGTGTCCTCGCAGGCAATGATGTCGGCGCCGGCAAGCGTCTCCAGGGCTCGCAGGGTGATGTCCGACAGGTTCCCGATTGGTGTCGCAACGACATAGAGCCCCCCCGGTGGCGCAGACGCCACAATTTTGTGCCCATCTATATGATAGTCAGGCATTTACCCCCCAATCCCTTCTTGCAATTTGCGGATCATCGCCTGTAAAGAAGCGACCTTGGTCTGGAAACGGTGTTTTACGACAGTTTTTCAACAGATTCGTATAATTTTTCCGTTCTGAAATAGCCGGCTAGTGATATGCTAACCCTAACAGATGATTAATTTTTCCTGAAATATGGCATAATGAATTTCAGGAAGAGCCGTCAAAGACGGTAAAAATGGCCGGATTCCCGGTTGGAGTAGTTGATTGACATATAACTTACGCACGTGGACTGTTCAGCGTTTCCACGACGAAATCAGGTCTAGCTGGTTCGGCGCTATTTTTCTACTGACAGCCTGCATGCTTTTATTTCCGGCATGCCAATCCACTGATTTGGGTACTGGCAGCGTACAACCGGATTTTTCGGACGCTCCCACGACCCCTTCCCCCAATGCAAATGGTGAAGTGTTCGGTCAGGGACCTGTAAGGGTGGCAATGCTGCTGCCCACCACAGCTCCGGGAAATGCATCCGCTGTTGCCAACGAGGTAAGAAACGGTGCCTTGCTGGCACTGCAGGATTTTGGTCAGGATTCAATTCAGATTGTAATCAAGGATTCCAGCGGCCAAGCCGCCTCTTCCCAATCTGCGGCGACGGAAGCCGTCCGAGAAGGCGCTGCGGTCATTCTTGGCCCGGTTTTTGCGGCCAATGTGAGCGCTGCTTCTGCCATCACGCAACCAACGCGGCGGACCATGATCGCGTTTTCTACCGATACTTCGGTCGCAAAGCGCGGTGTTTATCTGTTGTCCTATACGCCGCAGGACGACACCCGCCGTATTATCCGCTATGCCATCTCGCAGGGCCGGCGTTCAATCCTGGCGTTCATGCCCTCAACTGCCGAAGGTACCATTCGCGAAGCGGTATTGAGGCAGGAAGCCGGTGCGGCCGGCGTCAATGTCCGGATTATCAAATATAACCGTTCTTCCGACGATATCGAGCAGGCTGTTGCCAGCGCGAAGGACATTCTGGCGGGTTATGATTCCATTTATATTCCCGAGGGTAATCAGATCCCCAATGTCATCCTGCAGACCATGCGCCGGCAGGGGATCAATGTTGTCGAAAAGCAGATAATCGGCTCGGGCGCCTGGGAGACAATCAAGCTGGAGGAAGCCCAGCTCGAAAACGCCATCTATCCCGGGCGGGATGTGTCCCGGTTTGAAGAGTTTGCCACGCGCTATGAAACAGCCAATGGCAGCAGGCCGACGGTCTGGGCAGCGCTTGGATATGATTCGGTGACGCTTGTGACTGACCTAGTCAAGCGACTTGGTCCGGATCAGGCCTTTGGCCAGCAAGGGCTGGAGAATCCGCGCGGATTTTCCGGCATAAACGGCATCTTCAGATTGCGGTCGGATGGTACGACCGAGCGTGGCCTTGCCATTTACGGCATTGTTGGCGGCGAAAGAAAGTTGCTCGTGCCGGCGCCGGTGAGCTTTGCCGCAAACCGGACCTGATTTCCACAATCAAGCGGCCAAATCGGCAACGATGGCATCAAGCACCAAAAAACCGCTTGGCGTAGCGCGAACGCGACCGTTATCGAGACGCGCGATGAAGCCCTTTTCCTCCAGGAAATCCAATCTCTGGGCTGTGATCGGATGTCCCGTGGCGATCTCATAGGGCTCGAGGTCAATCCCCTCGGCCAGGCGTAGCCCCATCAGCAGATATTCGTCGGCGGTTTCTTCGGTTTGAAGTTGCAAGAACTCATCCATTCCGTGGCCGTCAACCATCACTGACTGCCACCATTTTTCCGGATTCTTGTAGGTCGAAGTCGCCCATTTACATTCGTCCAGGGTCAATCTGCCGTGAGCGCCCGGCCCTATTCCGGCATAGTCCCGATAGCGCCAGTAAACGAGATTATGCTGGCATTCCGCGCCAGGCACCGCATGGTTTGAAATTTCATAGGCTGGCAAACCGGCATTGCTGGTCAGCGACATGGTCAGCTCATAGAGTTCTGCAGCCAGATCATTATCAGGAACACTCAATTTGCCCCGGGCCTGCAGATCATAAAATGGCGTATCCTGTTCGATGGTAAGCTGATAAAGCGACAGATGATCAGCGCCAAGGGCCAGCGCGGCATTAAGTTCGTCCTTCCATTCCTGAACGGATTGTCCGGGCCTGGAATAGATCATGTCGAAGGAAATTCGGGGAAAGATTTCGCGGCCAATTGCAATGGCCTGTTTCGCCTCGTCAGCATTGTGCAGACGGCCAAGGAACTTCAACTGGCGGTCATCGAGCGATTGCACACCAAGCGAAATCCGGTTTACACCGGCCTTGCGATATCCTTCAAATTTCTGCGCCTCGACGCTGGAGGGGTTTGCCTCGAGCGTTACTTCGGCATTGGGATCGACTGACCA
>JBCCEP010000446.1:0-3267 GCA_039030215.1 Pseudomonadota bacterium | reverse complement strand
TCGAAACCGATGACATGCTGGAATTTTGTGACCGTATCGCAACCAAGTCGATTGACCGGCTTTCCGGAATAGAATCCGTATCGCGAAACCGGCGAGGCCTGTTGCAGAATGGTGCAATTGTCATGGCAGAGGTATTGAAGAATATCGGGGCAAAATCGGTTTCCATGTCCTCGTTGGGCGTGCGGGAAGGATATCTATATTCGCTTCTCAATCCTGATGTTCAAACCCAGGATTCGCTTCTGGCTGCCGCCCATGACGTCGCAATCCTGCGCGCCCGGTCACCACGCCATTCTGTTGAATTGGCAGAATGGACCGGCAAGGCTTTCGCAACACTGCGTTATTCGGAAACGGAAAATGAGGAGCGCTGGCGCATTGCCTCCTGCTACCTTGCCGATATTGCCTGGCGCGCGCATCCCGATTACCGGGCCCAGCAAAGTCTGACGATCATTTCCAATGCCGGATTTGTCGGCATTAGCCATGAGGGCAGGGCGTTTCTCTCTCTTGCAAATTTTTTCCGCTACCGTGGCCTGGGCACCAAGGTTCTACCACCTGAAATCTCCAAGCTCGCCACAGAGCGTACAGTCAACCGGGCCCGGCTGCTGGCGGCTCTTTTCCGGGTGTTATATCTTTTCTCCGCTTCCCAGCCTGGTTTTATCCCGCGACTGGGCATTACCCGAAGTCCGGATGGTGACGTGGAGATTATTGTCCCGGCGGATATGGCAGATCTTATCGGCGAAAGACCAGCCGAGCGTGTTTCCCAACTTGGCAAGGAACTGGGCGCGGAGATCAGGATAGCGATTGCTGAAGAATAAAGCAGGGTTCGTATAGGCTAAAAAAAACGCGGAATTTTGATTCAGACGACGTTTATTCTGCCGCGACCTGTGCCCCTGCATTTTGGCGGGTTTCTTCAAGATCGATCAACATGACAGATTTGCCGTTAAAGCTGAGCGCCAATTTCCCATTCTTCAACTTCAAGGCAGATTCACCGAACAGTTCCCGCCGCCAGCCCTTTAATGCCGGTACGTCGGCATTGTCGTCAGCCGCGATTTTCTCCAATTCATCAACCGTCGCGATGACCTTGGCGGCAACGCCATGTTTTTCGACCAGAAGTTTCAGCAAGACTTTCAGCACTTCGGCAGCAGCGCCGCTTCCTTCCGGAGCCTGACGCGAACGGGGCAGCGTTGGCAATTGATCCTTCGGAATTTGCTTGGCTTTGCGAACGACTTCCAGCAATTCAGAGCCGTACCGGTTCTTGTCGAAGCCGCGCGACAAGCCGCGCAGATTGCCGAGTTCAGAGAAACTGTTCGGCGGATGCGAGCAGATTTCGTAGATCGCTTCATCCTTGATGATCCTGCCGCGCGGAACATTGTTCTGCCGAGCTGTAATTTCGCGCCATTCCGCGACCAGTTTCAGGATAGCGAATTCGCGCGGCCGCCGCGCCCGTAGCTTCAATCTTTGCCAGGCATCCCTGGGCGGCATGTCATAGGTCACCGGCGAGGTAAGGATTTCCATTTCTTCCGAAACCCAATGCGCACGGTTCTGTTCTTCGAGATTTGCCTTGATCGATAGATAGACATCACGCAGATGGGTGACATCGGCCATCGCGTAATCGAGCTGCTTGTCGGTAAGTGGCCTGCGCTTCCAGTCGGTGAAGCGTGACGACTTGTCGATCCGTACCGAGGTTATGCGATAGACCAACTGATCGTAGGAGATGCTGTCGCCATAGCCGCAAACCATGGCCGCGACCTGGGTATCGAAAACTGGATGTGGAATGAGATTGCCAAGATTGTAGATGATTTCGATGTCTTGCCGGGCCGCATGGAAAACCTTGACGATATCTTCATTGGCCATCAATTCGAAGAACGGATCCAGACTTAAGCCCGGCTCCAATGCATCGACAATATAGGAATGACCCGGACATGCCATCTGCAACAGGCACAGCTCGGGCCAGAAAGTTGACTCACGTAGAAACTCTGTGTCTACCGTGACAAAGGGATGTTCAGCAATTTCCTGGCAGATTTCTTCGAGTTCTGCGGTGGACTTAACGATCTTCATGCTTTGTGTATAACCAAAGCGTCACCACTTGTCTTGGGCCATTTTTGTCACAAACCATGATAAATTGTTACCGATGCAGTAAATTTGTTGATTGACAGGTTCAAATTTGCTCATGGCCTTGCCTGACAAGCTCCGGACTATAAAGCCAGCGTGCCAGCGCATAGGCAATCAGTGCCCCGACAATCTGCGCAATGACGAAGGCACCCACATCGACCGGCCTGATACCGGCAAAACTGTCCGAAAACCCCCTCGCGATCGTCACCGCAGGGTTTGCAAACGAAGTTGAGGCGGTAAACCAGTAGGCTGCCGTGATGTAAAGACCAACCGCCATCGCAACGGCTTGCTCACGTGCCTTCAAGGTTGCAAGGATCGTGATTACCAGGCCAAATGTGGCAACCCCCTCGGCAAACCATTGCGCGCCACCGGTTCTGGCTTTTTGGGAGAACTGCAACAGCGTTTCGTCAAACATCAGATGGGCAATCCAGACGCCGGCAATCCCGCCGGTGATCTGGAAAATCACATACCAGAAGGCATTGGCAGTCTCGATTTCCCGCCTCATCGCGAAAACCAGGGTAACGGCAGGGTTGAAATGTGCGCCCGATATCGGCCCGAACATGGTAATCAGGACGACCAGGATCGCGCCGGTCGGAATTGTATTACCGAGCAGGGCGATCGCGACATTTCCGTCTGCCAGCCGCTCAGCCATGATGCCCGACCCAACAACGGTGGCGAGCAGAAATGCGGTCCCGATAAATTCCGCCGCCAGTTTCCGGTCAGTTGAATATTCAGCCATTTTTTGTTCCTGAAGTCTCGCTTTTTTCCATCTGCCCGATCGCGTCGATCTTCTTTTTGATAGCGAGCTTGTCGATACTGTTCATGGGCAGGCTGGTAAACGCGGAGATACGCCGTTCCAACATCCGGTAGGCATCCATGAATGCCGCACCGATTTCCGCGTCATTTCCTTCCATTGCAGCGGGATCGGGAATACCCCAATGCGCCGTCATCGGTTGCCCGGGCCAGACCGGGCAGGTTTCTGCGGCGGCGCTGTCGCACACCGTGAAGACGAAATCCATTTCGGGCGCGTCCTTGGCAGCAAATTCGTCCCAGCTTTTTGATCGCGCTTCCCCGGTCTGATAGCCGAGCGTTTCAAGCGTGCTGATCGCATGGGAATTTACCTTGCCCCTGGGCTGCGACCCGGCTGAATACGCCTTG
>JBCCEP010000445.1:0-3272 GCA_039030215.1 Pseudomonadota bacterium | reverse complement strand
GAGCTGCTGCAACAGGAAATGCGACGGGTCATAATTGATCTGGCAACGCGGATGGCCGTTAAGGTGCTCGAGGAACATTTCAAAGGTTGTTCCGTCAAAAACATCCTCACCCGGGTGAATCTCGAAACCGACGTCGCAACCGGCTTCGTCAAATGCATCGAGTATGGGTTTCCATCTTTTTGCCAGTTCACCAAACGCAGTCTCTATCAACCCGGCAGGCCTTTGCGGCCAGGGGTAGATGTAGGGGAAAGCAAGCGATCCGGGGAAGGAGACATGGGATGAAAATCCCATATTGGCAGAGGCCTTGGCAGCCAGTTTCATCTGCTCGACCGCCCATTCCTGCCGGGCTGTCGGATTGCCCCTGACCTCGGGTGCAGCAAATCCGTCAAATGCTTCATCATAGGCCGGATGCACGGCGACGAGCTGGCCCTGCAAATGGGTTGAAAGATCGGTGATCTCGATACCCGCATCCTTGCAGGTTCCAATCAGTTCATCGCAATAGGTCTTGCTGTCGGCTGCCTTGGCAAGATCAATCAGATTGCCGTCCCAGCTTGGGAGTTGGATGCCCTTATAGCCATGGCCAGCAGCCCATTCGGAGACTGTCTTGAGCGAATTGAATGGCGGCTCATCGCCACCAAACTGAGCCAGAAATATCGCCGGACCTTTCATCGTCTTCATCTTAATTATCTCCTTCGTTATCTTGTGTTGGCAGCGTTCAATCAGCGCCAGAAATCATGCCTTTTCCCAGGTCTCCCGCAGAAAATCATGCCCAAATCGATACACTTCCTCTCGCGCCGGGAAAAAATCCCGCCAGACTCTTGTGGCGGCAGCCAGTTCGGGCAAGGCCCTGCCAAATGACTCCACCGTGCACCACCGATCATATCCGCCCTTCTTCAGGGCTGACATGGTCTCCATCCAGGGTACATGTCCCTTTCCAGGTGTGCCGCGATCGTTTTCCGAGAAGTGTACATGCGAGATCGCGTCAATATTGGGAGCAATGACGCCGACCGGGTCCTTTTCCTCGATATTGGCATGGAAAGTATCGTAAAGCAGGCCGTAGTTTCCGGCCCCCACCCGGCCGACAATGTCTGCTGCAACTTCGACCGTATTGAGCACGTAGCATTCAAACCTGTTGAGCGGTTCGACACCCAACGTAATGTTCCGTTCTGCTGCGTAGGCCGCTGCCCTTTTGTGGACTGTAACCAGATTGGCTAGCTCCTCTTCTGTAGGCGGCTCGCCAGAGAATATTCCCAGTGGTTGATGGAACGGGCCACAAAGAACGTCACCCCCTGCAGCCTCAAGACAATCGATGGCCCATGAGATATGACCCAGTGCTGCCTCCTGGACACCCCCATCGCTGCTGAGACAGCTATGGGCTTCGTCCGGCATGATGCAGACTGCCGTTACGCCCAATCCATTGTCCCGGGCAGCATTACCAACCTTTTCGAAATGCTCAGGTTCACCGCCAAAGATCGGTAATTCGACACCGTCATAGCCGATCTTCTTGAGGTCTTCGAAGATGGAGAAATGTTCTTCGGTAACATCCGTGGTCCACAATAAGAGGTTAAATCCCAACAACATGACGCTTCTCCTGTAATTTCACTGGCGATTGCGCAGCTTACTTTGCCTTGAGCGGCAGTGTTTCCATTGCGGTTCTGGTATCCTCAAACGAAGTAATTCCGGCATCTGAACCCAGACCCGAAGCAACCAGGGCTGCTGACGCCTGGGCAAAACGCAGCGATGTATCCAAATCCATCCCGTGATGCAGCGCGGCTATAAACCCGGCATCGAAGGCATCGCCACAACCGGTCGTGTCCACGACTTCAATATCATAGCTCTGAGAGTGCACTCTCTTGCCTGACTTGTCTGCATAAAACGCGCCGTCAGGTCCAAGCGTGAACACGCAGGCTTGGGCGCCTGCATCCAGCATGGAATTGGCGCAATCATCGACGGATGACTTACCGGAAAGGTCGCGTGCCTCCTCTATCGATGGCATGAAATAATCGATATGCGGCAGAAGCGGTCTGACGACCGATATCGTATGTTCATCGGTCGCAATCAGGTCAAAGGTCACGGTTCTGCTCCGCCGCTTTGCCTCCCGCAACAGCCGCTCGCTGGGCTCACCGTCCAGTCTCTTCAACAGGCCGGTGCCACCCAGATGGACGATGGGTGCATCGAAGACCTGATCATACAATTCTTCAGGCACATCAAAATGATCCGATGCGCCACGAACATGCAGCGCGGGCCGGTCGCCATTGGGCCGCACATTGAGAATTGTAGCCGAGGTCGGAACACCGGTGAGCCGCTGCATGCCGGAAATGTCAATGCCATGCTTCTCAAGGGTCATGAGAACCCAGTCAGCCTTCTCGTCTTCGCCGACTGCTCCTACGGCCAAGCTCTTCAATCCAAGCTTGGCAGTGTCGACTACCGTGCCACCGGCAGTACCTGCGACGGTCAGTCTTATCTCCTCGATAAACTCGACATTGCCGCCGTCGGGGATCTTTGTAACCGGTCGTCCGAGAATATCGAGAATGTAAAGTCCGATTACGGAGACATCATGCTTCATGCTTCGGCTCCTTACCCAGGCGGAACACGGTGAACCACAGGATTACCTCCACGACTGCCAGGCCCCATACCAATGGCTGCTGCCAAAATGGTGGCGAGGCCGCCCTCGGGACCAGCGAGACTGCCGGGGCTTTCAGAAATGCCACGCCGTATAAATGCGCGGCCGCGATTGCGACCAACAGGGCGGTGCAGAAGATCAGTGCGACAACGGCAGCAGCAAAATATATCGTGCGGACCGGCGTGCCCGGCTCCGCCAGGGGAAGCAGGTTGTTTGCCAATGCCGCCAGCACGACGAAGCCACAACCAAAGGAAAAAACGATCAGGCTGAATGGCTGGAAAATCATGAAAAGCGCCAGTATGCCCAAACCGATTACCGAGAATTCGAGCCGAAGTGCTGAAGCCCTGGTCAACTTTGAACCGCCTTGATTGCTCATGTTCGCACCGCCCTTCCCTGGCTATTGAAAACATGGGTCTGACCCGGATCCGGCGTCAGCGGGAGAGTGTCGCCCGCGCGGATCCTCATTTGTCTTGGCACAACAACCCGGATTTCGGTCTGCCGTGATGTTCTGGCATGGATAAGTGTTTCAGCGCCCATGGACTCGATCAGTTCCGCCTCGACCGATATCGACCGGGAGCTGGCCTCCGAGGCAAGTGAGAATGCGCGCGGACGGATACCGATCTGGATAGGCCCGGCTGGTTCTCCAGAG
>JBCCEP010000444.1:0-3282 GCA_039030215.1 Pseudomonadota bacterium | reverse complement strand
TGGCCTTCTTCTTCATGACAGATTTTCACTGGGCGAATGGCGAGACCCGGATACATACGAAGGGGGCGGAGCGATTTACGCCTGCCTGGTATGCAGGGTTTACGGTGCCGCTTTATTTTATGTGGGTTGCCGGAACGGCAGTCGGCGCGGTTACTGGTCAGATGATTACAAATCCGGAAGCGTTCGGGTTTGATTTCCTACTGCCGATCTATTTTCTGACAATTCTGATCGGATTTCGCCGGCGTCCGAACTTCCTGTTTGTCGTCTGTGTCAGTGGAACGGTCTCCTACCTCGCATTGGTGATTTTGGGAGAGCCCTGGCATATTTCGCTTGGCGCGATCACCGGTGTCCTGGCGGCGGCGCTGTTGCCTTTGAAAGATCGCTCAGATTCGGTTCTTACACATGGGCAGGGTGAAGATGTTTGAGCTTGCAGCCCGCGCAGATGTCCTTTGGCTGCTGAGTGCGGCAGCTTTCGTGACCTTTCTTACCAGGATCGGAGGAGATCTGATCCTGTCGCGTTTCAGCTATATCCATCCACGGGTGGAAGCAGCACTTGAGGCAGTGCCTGCTGCCGTCCTTACGGCAATTGTGGTGCCGCCGGCTCTGTCCGCAGGACCGCCGGAGATCATGGCGATCATCGCTGCCGGATTTGCTGCACTCCGATTTAGCGCTTTCCCGGTTCTGGTGATTGGGATTGGCGTGCTTCTGGCAGCCCGAAATCTGGGATTATAGATTTAGATCCTGACTAAACCTGCCGGGTGGCCTGTTCCAACCATCTGCAATCTGCCGGGTCCAACCATGGTGTTAGCAGTTCACGGACATGGGCGTGGTAATCGTTAAGCCATGTCCGTTCCTCTTCCAGCAAAAGCTGCGGATCGACCAGGCGTAGATCTATCGGAACCCAGGTCAGGTTGCCAAAGCTGTGGACGGGCACATTGCCCTCGGCGTGTTCTTGGGCCGGCTCGACATAGATCAGGTTCTCGATACGAATTCCGTATTTTCCTTCCCGGTACAGGCCCGGTTCGTTGGAAATAATCATGCCCGCTTTCAATGGTGTCATCGACCGTCTTGATATCGATTGCGGCCCTTCATGTACCGACAGGAAGGACCCGACGCCGTGCCCAGTGCCATGGGCATAATCCAGACCTCGCTTCCACAGGGCATTTCGGGCCAGGACATCCATGTCGATACCCCGCGTGCCAGCTGGAAAGCGCGCTGTTGAGATGGCAATGTGGCCTTTCAGCACGAGCGTGAAATCGGTGATCGCTTGGTTCGGAGGCGTGCCAAGGGCCACCGTGCGGGTGATGTCCGTCGTACCGTCACGATACTGGCCGCCGGAATCAACCAGATATAGCGAATTTTCAAGCAGCATGGCATTCGATTGCCTGGTGACGCGGTAGTGGACGATAGCGCCATGCGGGCCTGCCCCGGAAATGGTGTCGAAACTGATTTCCATCAGTTCGCTGTTCATTCTGCGTGCTGTTTCGGACCGTAGATTTTCCAACTGGGTCGCAGCAGAGATCTCGTCAATCGTACCGGGGGTCTGGCGGTCGAGCCAGGCCAGAAATTGCGTGACCGCAACCCCATCTCGCAGATGTGCGCTTTTTGCTCCTTCTAGTTCAACCTCATTTTTTATTGCACGCGGCAGTGCAACCAGATCAGAGCCGGTGACCACTTTACCGCCTGCATCCGTAACCATATCGCCAAGGCGGGACGGAATACTTGTGTTGGAGCAATATACCCTGCTTTCCCTGGCTTTCTCGGCAAGAATGACCTGAAGTTCGTCTGGAGCGCAGATTTCGCATAAACCGGCAAGATAGGCCTTCGTCGTTTCATCCAGCTTTTCCGGGTTGATTAACACTATCGCCTTGCCATCGACGGGTATCAGAGCAAAGGCGAGGGTGAGCGGTGTATGGATGATATCGGAACCGCGAATGTTGAAGAGCCAAGCGATCGACGCAAGGTCGCTGATCAGGATCATGTCAGCATCGGATTCGCCGATTTTCTGGCGCAAGTCCGCCAGTTTTTGTGATGCTTCCACTCCCGCATAGTCGATTGGATGAATGGTAACCGGTTTTACCGGTTCGGCGGGGCGATCCTGCCAAACGCGATCAACAAGATTGTCGGTACTGATCAGATTGGCATCAATCTTTTCGGCAGCCTTTTCGTAAGTCTTTTTTTGGCTGATGGTGAAGAGCCAGGGATCGAAACCAATCCTTGTTTCTGCACCCAGATTTTTCTCTATCCACTTTGAGGGCGGTGTGTCGACCAGGTCCTCAATCTCAAAGACTGATGTATCGGTCTGGTTTCTCGCCTGGATCGTGTAGCGGCCATCAACAAACAAGACCGCCTTGTCGGCTGACACGATGGCGAAACCTGCCGATCCATCGAAGCTGGATATCCAGGCGAGGCGCTCCTCGTTTGGCGGCAGGTATTCATTCTGATGGGTATCGGAATGCGGGATCAGAAAGACATCAATTTCTGCCCGCAACATTTCCTTGCGCAACAGCGCAATGCGTTCTGTGACTGTTTCGCTTTTTGTACTTGCCTCGAAATTCTGGAACATGACGTACGGATCTTCTCTGAAATGTCGCTATGGGTGCAAAATGGTCAGGCTGATCAAAAAGTGACCGATCCATGCGTCTGGCGCAAGGCTAGCATGCACATATAGACCTTGTTTATATGTGCAGTGCAACATAGATGTTCAGTGGGAGAGAACGGACGAATTAAGCATCAAAGGAGATGACAATGTCCTTTTTCGGTGACTTTGGAAGAGTGACCCGCAGAGGTTTTGAACGAATGGTGGTCGCACGCCAGGCTGAGGCTCAGCGTTATGTAAATAATGTTTTGCTTACCATGGATGATGAGACGCTGGCTCGGGCAGGATATTCTCGCGAGAAACTGTTACAGAAAGAACGGGCAATCAACCCATTCTAATCCGAGTATTTAAGTCGACGAGACTTAGGGAAAGCGGGGTAGTTTACCCCGCTTTCGGATTCAAGGGCCTCTCCATGATCAGCACGATCCACCCATCACGGTTATGGGTATGAAGGTGACGCAGTCCCTCGGCTCTATAGCGCGCGAGTATTTTTGACCGCTGATGCGGCAGCAATCCCGACAGGATTAGCGTTCCGTTGCCATGCAGATGTTGGCAGAGCGGGCCGGCCATATCGTGAAGCGGACCAGCTAGAATGTTGGCCACGACAAGATCAAACGGGCCATTTTTACGAAAAACTCGATGGGAAAAGCCGGCAGCGGTAACGGGTTGAACCCTTCCACGCA
>JBCCEP010000443.1:0-3286 GCA_039030215.1 Pseudomonadota bacterium | reverse complement strand
GTTATGGTCAGCAAGGCTTCGGAATGGCTTGCCAGACCACGATTGGCCCCGTCCATGATAATGCTGGATATCTCCAGATGTTGAGCACCCTCGCTCATCATCAGATGCCCATTCCCGGTGTAAATCAGCCGGGTCAGACCTGGCACGCCGATCAGGGTCGTTCTTCGAGGCAATCGAATGTTTGAGATGAAATAATTTCCCGGCGGTAGAAAAACGGGCTTTTGCTCATCATTCGCCTTGTCCAAGATTGCCTGGAATTTTCGGCTCTGATCGTCAATGGCGCCGGGCGTCAGTCCCAGCGTCACCGCATCCAGCGAACCGCGCAGTGTTGCGGCATCGCTTTTAGGGCCCGCGCTGGCCGCTGAACCCAGTGTTGCGGCCGGAACGGCTGCAAGCGCTCCGAGAAAACCCCTTCGTCCAATATTTCCACTTGGGCGTGCCATCTTGGTCAATTCCTGCCGGTATCCGTTTCCATATCCGCTTGTTGCAGAATTTGTGCCAAGGCAGATCGGCCTGTCTTGTGCCAATTTGGGACAGGTCGGAGATATATGAATGGTTTGCTCAATGCCAACTGTATGCCTATATGGGGCATCGGTCGTGCAGCGGAATCAATATCCAGCAGGGGAACATAATGCTTGAAGAAGGTCTGATATATCTTGGTACCGGTCGCCATCCCGACGATACCATCAGCAAACCGGAATATCTGAACCTGAAACTGGCAAATCGCCATGGTCTCATCACCGGAGCAACCGGTACGGGAAAGACGGTCTCGCTTCAGGTATTGGCGGAAGGGTTTTCCAATGCTGGAGTTCCTGTTTTTTGCGCCGACGTCAAAGGTGATTTGTCCGGTCTTGGTGCAAAGGGTGAGGCTAAGGACTTTCTGGCCGCACGGGCCGAGACAATCGGGTTCGATGATTACGAATATGCAGAGTTTCCGGTAATTTTCTGGGATTTGTTCGGCAAGCAGGGCCATCCGATCAGGGCGACAATCTCCGAAATGGGTCCTTTGCTGCTGGCACGCTTGATGGATTTGAGCGATGCACAGGAAGGTGTGCTCAACATTGCCTTCAAGATTGCGGACGACGAAGGCATGCTGCTCCTGGATCTCAAGGATCTGCGATCCCTGCTGATAAACATGGCAGAGCGTGCTTCCGAGATCGGGTCCGAATATGGATTGGTGACCAAGCAATCAATCGGCGCAATTCAGCGACAGCTGCTTGTATTGGATCAACAGGGTGGAGAAAAGTTCTTTGCAGAACCTGCCCTTGAGATTGCCGACATCATGCGCACGACCCGGGACGGCAGAGGCGCGATCAATATTCTCGCTGCCGATCGGTTGATGAGCTCACCGAGACTGTATTCAACTTTCCTGCTTTGGTTGCTGTCGGAGCTATTCGAGGAACTGCCGGAAATCGGCGATCCTGACCGGCCCAAGCTCGTATTCTTTTTTGACGAGGCACACCTGCTGTTCGATGAAGCGCCAAAGGCGTTGGTGGCGAAAGTCGAACAAGTCGTGAAACTGATCAGATCGAAGGGTGTCGGCGTCTATTTTGTCACCCAAAATCCTTTGGATGTACCTGAAAGCGTGTTGTCGCAACTTGGGAACCGCGTCCAGCACGCCTTGCGCGCCTATACGCCGCGTGAGCAGAAAGCGGTCAAAACTGCAGCAGATACCTTCCGGCCAAACCCCGAATTCGATGCAGAAGACGTGATCAAGAACTTGGGCGTTGGTGAGGCGCTGGTGTCTACGTTGGGGAAGAAGGGCGTGCCTTCCATGGTACAGAGGACGCTGATCCGGCCACCGTCTTCACGAATGGGGCCATTGACGGAAAGTGAACGCGAAGAACTGATCAATATCAGTCCGGTTGGAGAAAAATACAGCCAGGAGATCGATCGCGAATCCGCTTTTGAAATACTGAAACGCCGCGCGGAAGAGGCTTCTAAAGCAGAAGAGGAGCAGCAACTCCGAGAAGAAAGAGGCGAAGTTGAGCGAACTCGGACTGGATTTCAACTACCCGATTTTGGCAAGGTCTCGACAAAGAAATCGACCAGATCCAGAAAGACCACGCACACAACGAGATCTCGCAGTTCCGGACGTCAAACCGTCACCGAAGCAGCGGTCAAATCGCTGGCACGAACTATGGCATCCTCACTCGGCAGGGCACTTGTCCGCGGAATTCTTGGCGGGCTGAAAAAAGGCTTTTGATGGAAGAGATTATTCGGATTGACCGGATTATTTGTCGCTTCCATGCCGATAGGGGCTGAGCAGGGCATAAACGGCTCTGTTTGCCGGTGCTGACAGGCCAGCAGCTTCCGAAAGTCTGATTACTGCGCCTGTAATCCACTCGACTTCCAGCGCGCGACCGTTCTCCAGATCGATTGCTGTAGAAGCGCGCATCGGTTTGGGAAGTCCCTGTGCAATTGCCCAGATATCGTCCTCAACTCGATCTGACAAAGCGACCCCACGTACTCTTCCAAGTGCTGCAGTTTCTGAAACGATTGTCCGGAATAGGTCGGCTAGCGGCTCATGATCGATAATATCACTAATGGTACAACGCGCCGCCGTCGTTACACCGGAAACTGCCGAGAACAATATGAATTTGTTCCACAGATCGCGATCGATATCGTCGGTATGCGGCGCTGATGATCCCGCCTCATTTATTGCGTCCCTGAGCGCGTTGATCCTTGATGATGGTCTGCTATCTAGTTCGGCAAAGACAAACCGGTTGAACTCGCCTGTCTGCTTTACGATACCGGGCGCAGATATCGTCGTAGATACCTGTGCAACACCATTAGCCACATTTTCTTGCGGTAGCAATTTCAGCAGCCTGTCGGCAGCTTCGACCCCATTCAGGAAAGGAACCACGACGGTCTTGGGTCCCAACATGGGTATGCACAGCTTCGCTGCAGCTTCCAGTGCGTCGCCCTTTACACCGAAGATAATCGCATCAACTTCGCCAACTTCCTCAGGATTGTCCGTGGCGATCCATGGCTCGATGCGATGGTTCTTTTCGAAACCCTCCAGTACAAGACCGTCTTTCCGAATGGCGTCCAGATGCTCGCCGCGGGCTATGGTCGCAATTTCATGCCCGGAATTTGCCAGATACACCGCAAGAAAGCCACCAATGCCGCCTGTCGCCACCGTTGCGATTCTCATTTCATCCCGCCTGATCTCGTTTGTTCCCGGTAAAGAGTTTTCTACAGCAAGCCACGCAAATCTGTAAGTTGCTCCACAGGAGGAAAGTCCCGATATTCGTCCGGCTGTTTGGTGCGGTTGATCCAGCGG
>JBCCEP010000442.1:0-3297 GCA_039030215.1 Pseudomonadota bacterium | reverse complement strand
TTCGATGATCCGTCCGGCATCGTATTGCGGTGTCTACGGTTTCAAACCGACGCGCGGAATGATTTCGCGCAGCGGTGTTCTTCAAACTTCGGTTTCTCTGGATCAGATCGGAACCTTTGGCCGAACGCTGGCAGATGCCGCACTGCTGGCTGATGTTATTGGCGGATATGACCAGAACGATCCCGCAAGTTTTCCCAGACCCCGACCTTCTGCCGCGGATGGTGTCTCGCAGGAGGTACCTGTCGCACCGGACTTTTCGTGGCTTGATCTTCCCTATTTCGACCGTCTGGCCGATGATGCCAGGGAGGGTCTTGAGGAGGTCATTTCGCTGCTGGAGGCGCAGGTCAAGCGGGAAACGGCTGCCAATACCTTATCAGATCTCGTCAGGGTACAGGCTTGTATCCATGAATACGAAATATGCCAGCATCAAGCGGAAGTCTTCAAAAATTCATGGGAACTCATCAGCGATACTTTGAAACCGATTATTGAACGTGGTCAGAAAATAAGTGCCGAGGAATATGAAGATTCCCTGGAAGTGAAGCGGTCAGCGGAATCGTTCTTTGATGAGTTCTTCACCGAATTTGATGCGATCATTGCGCCTGCCGCGCCGGGTGAAGCGCCGCCATTTGGCAAAAATACAGGCGATCCGATATTTAGTACAATCTGGACACTTGCCGGATTGCCCTGTGTCACCTTGCCATTGCTTGTGGGTGCCAATGATCTTCCGATTGGTGTACAGCTAATCGGTCCGAAGGAAAGAGATGACCGGCTAATGCGTACTGCAAATTGGCTGCAACAGCATTTGACCGCAGAGGCGGCCTGATAAGGAGACGATAGTCATGTCGTATACAGTACAATTGATCGTGGGCTTGATCGGGACAGCGATGTTTGTCCTGTTTATCGGTGGATTATCGGAGAGTATCTCGACCGGGTTTGCAGGTTTCATGGGCGGACTTCCCTTCATGATCATCGCCATCGTGGTCTGTTCTGCAGCGATCTATAATTTCTGGGAAGATTGTATCCGGAAAGGCCCCGATCACCGTGACTGAAAAGCCTCGTTTGTGGATTACCCGCCTGTTGTCTGATGCCACGATCGAGCGGGCAAATCGTGACTACGACACGGTGGTCAATTATGACGATACGCCGGGCAGTGCTGAAGATCTGATTGCCGCAAGTGCGGAGTTCGACGCGATTATTCCCTGCCATTCGGAGCATTTTTCAGCGGATGTGGCTTCCCAGCTCGATCCAAGATTGAAAATCATTGCTAACCATTCCGTCGGCGTTGATCATTGCGACCTTCCAGCCCTGAAGGCACGTGGAATTACCATTACCAATACGCCGGACGTGCTTTCCGATGCGACGGCCGAAATTGCCATGCTGCTGATGCTGGGTGCCGCCCGCCATGCCGTGGCAGGTGACCGGATCGTGCGAACGGGTGAATGGGATAGCTGGTCGCCATCCTTCATGGTCGGCAAGCAGATGACCGGTGCCCGTCTGGGCATTGTCGGCATGGGCCGGGTCGGGCAGGCATTCGCGGCCAAGGCACGCGGTTTCGACATGGATATCCATTACTACAACCGATCACAGCTTGCACCAAAGCTGGAGCAGGGTGCCACCTATCACGATACAATCGAAAGCCTGCTGGGCGTGGCGGATTTCCTGTCGTTGCATTGTCCGGCGACACCGGAGACCACCGACCTGATGAATGAGGCCCGGTTTGGTATGCTGCCTGACGGTGCCATTGTGGTGAACACGGCGCGCGGTGCGCTGATCGACGAAGATGCGCTGATGAAGGCGCTCGATAGTGGAAAGGTGGCTGCGGCCGGTCTTGACTGCTTCAAGGTGGAGCCGGGCGGCAATCCTGGTTTTGCGAAGTATGAGAACATCTTCATGCTGCCGCATATCGGCAGTGCGACGAAGAAGACCCGTGACGCGATGGGGTTTCGGGCGCTTGACAATCTGGATGCGTTTTTTTCCGGCAAGACACCGGGGGACATGCTCTAACCCGTTGCATTTTTGAGTTCGCCCAAGCCAGGTGATGAGTTGACAGTGACCGCTTTCCCAATCGATCCTTCAAACCGCGTTGGTACCTTGCGGTCGTCGAAGATTCGGGAAGTCGCCGAGGAAGGCATGGGGCGTGACGATATCATCGCGCTGTGGTTTGGTGAAGGCTGCTGGAAGACCTCAGACAGAGCGGTCGAAATAGCCAGCGCAGCGCTTCGTGATGGTGCGCATTTCTACCAGTCGAATAACGGCATGCCGGTGCTGCGGCAGGCGATTTGCGATTATTTGAACCGGATTTACGGGTTGAAGATCGACCGGCCGCGCGTGACTGTGACGTCATCGGGGATGCAGGGGCTGGCACTGGCGGCGCAAGTGCTGATCGACCCCGGCGACCGGGTGGTTTCAATCGAACCGGCCTGGCCCAACCTTTCCCAGGTATTCCGGATTTCCGGCGGTGACGTTGAAATCCAGAGCCTGAAACCTGGGGAGGGCAGGTGGGTTCTTGATCTCGATGAACTCCTTGCCAGGCTAACAGCCGACACGCGCGCCGTGGTGATCAATTCGCCGAACAATCCGACCGGCTGGGCGCTTGATCTGGACGAGGCGCGGATCATTCTTACCCATTGCCGCAAGCACGGTATCTGGATCATTGCCGATGACGTCTATTCGCGGCTTTACCGTGGTGCTGATTTTGCACCGGGGATCCTGCAGGTTGCCGAGCCAGAAGATCGGGTGATTTCTGTCAACAGTTTTTCCAAGGCCTGGTCGATGACCGGATGGCGGCTTGGTTGGCTGGTTACCCCGCCGGAACTGGAGCAACCGCTGGCGACTCTGACCGAATACAATATTGCCTGTGCGCCGGGTTTCGTGCAGCTGGCCGGCGCCGAGATGCTGCGAAACGGGGAGGATGAGGTTCATCTATTGCGCGAGCGGCTGGCCGAAGCTTATGAAGTCACGGCCAGAAGGCTATCAGCGCTGAACCGGGTGACCTTTTACGCGCCGCAGGGCGCGTTTTACTGCTTCTTTGCGGTTGATGGGATGAGTGATTCGCTCGCCTTTGCAAAGAAGCTGGTGAAAGAGGCAGGTGTCGGCCTGGCGCCCGGCATTGCCTTCGGGCCGATGGGCGAAGGCTATCTGCGCCTCTGCTACGCGCAACCGGTGGACCGGCTGGAAGAAGCGTTCACCCGGCTGCAAAAGGCGATGGGGTAGGGTAACTCGAGCCCGTCTCCCCCTCAACGGCGGGAGATGGGAGTCGCTACTCACCCTTCCTGTACCGTCAGGGGAAAGAGGAGC
>JBCCEP010000441.1:0-3308 GCA_039030215.1 Pseudomonadota bacterium | reverse complement strand
GTTCGAACGTGGTCCGCGCGGTGTCCGGCTGACCCCGTTGGGGCGCCTCTTTCTGGAGCGTATGGACGGCGTGGAGCGTGAGATGCACAATTTTGCATCGGAAATACAAGCCTACAAGCGTGGTATAGCAGGCACTGTTAGGCTGGGAGTCGGTCAATTCTGGCTCGGGGCAATTCTTCCCAATGTACTTGCGAAAATCACGCAAACCGCGCCTGAAATTCAGGTCAAAGTCCACACCGGTGCTCGCGAGGATCTGATAATGCGCCTCAAGAAAGGAGAAATCGACTATATGCTGGCGCGAATAACAGAAGATCTCCCCACGGAATTCATTGGCGAAGCACTGGCTGATATACGCCTTTACATAGTTGTCAGAAAGGGACACCCAATCTTGCAGCAGAAGGGTCCCATTAGCCCCGAGGCACTATACGGATTGAAATGGATATTGCCGCCTCGTGCCGATCCGAGAATTCGTTATGCATTCACCGAGCACGGGATCGAGCCACCCACGCCGGCGATTGAGGCGGTCTCATGGAGCCTTACGGCCACTTTGCTGCAGGCCGGTGATTATGTGACCGTGATGTCGGAAATCACAATCGATAAATATGCCGACGGTTTGCAGAGACTGGAGGTAAACTGGCTAGGGCGGACAGGAAAGGCAGGCGTAATCCGCGCACGCGAGCGACCCTTGTTGCCATGCTGTGACAAGTTCCTGACCTTGTTGCGCGATGAAGCCAGGCTGGAGCAGAGCAACTCCTTGCGGATTCCAGCCTAAATGCCTGCTGCCTCAATGCTCCCCAGCTTTTCATTGGTCGGTCGGACTGCAATCGTCACGGCGGCCAGTCGCGGAATCGGCGCGGCAATCGTCGAAGCACTCGCCATTAGCGGTGCGAATATATGCATTCATTACAGTTCCAGTTTTGATCGCGAAGTGGGCAATGAAAAGTCAGCCGAAACGCTCGCAGCACGGTGCCGGAAACAAGGATCCGAAACATCCCTGATCGATTGCGATATACGGGATGAAGATGCGATTGAGAAAATCGTCGATTGCGCGCGACGCTATCACGGACAGATCGATATTGCCGTGTCGAACGCTTCTATTCAGGAACTTGGAGATTACGCGAAGATAAGCGGTTCAAGTGTCGACCGACACTTTCATGTCAATTTCCTTCGCATGTTGGAACTTGCACAATCGGTTTTGCCTGATATGGCAGCTTCCGGTTGGGGCCGGTTCCTCGCTATCGGTTCGGTACAACAATATGTCGCCAGCGCCCGAATGCCGATCTACTCTGCAACAAAGGCTGCACAGTTTTCCATGGTGCAGCATCTTGCCAAATGCCACGCGGCTGAAGGCGTCACCGTCAACTCGATTTCACCCGGGCTGATTGCCACCGACAGAAATGCTTTTCGTCGGCAGGATCCTGACGATTGGGCTGATCTTCAGACCACACTTTGTCCCATGGGTCGAGCCGGCTTACCCGAAGATATCCAGGGCGCAGCACTGCTCTTATGTTCTGATGCAGGGTCCTATATTACCGGTGCGGACATTCAGGTAAATGGCGGAATGTTGTTGCGCGCTGCCGACTGAGGCAAGCAACTTTCTCTCGCGATATTCCGCTTTCTTTCAAACCCTTATCCAGAAAACGATAATCCCCAGCGGTTTGAAGATTTATTCTTGTCGTCAGGTTTTGTTGTCAGATCCATCCCGTCTTCCCTTCTTAAGGATGGGAGGTTCCTGACATGAAGGGAGGAGATGAAATCATGCGGTATTCCTATGGAAGAATATACCGGGCAACGACCGGTGCAGTTTGCAGTCTGGCTTTGGCAGTCACCCTTGGCGCTACGACAGCCCTCGCCGAATATCCTGAAAAACCGATTACCATGCTGGTTGGTTGGGCTCCCGGTGGATCGGCGGATATTTCCGCCCGCGTCTTGGCAGAGATGGCTGAAAAGGAACTGGGCCAGAAAATTGTCGTCCAGAATGTGCCGGGGGGTGCCAGCTCGGTGGCAACGCTTCAGGCAAAGAATGCCGAAGCTGACGGATATACGATCTTGAACAACTGGGTGGCAGGACACGTTGCCGTACGCTTGTTCAATCCGGAAGTTGGCTATGACATTGATAGCTTCGAGCCGATTACGGGTTCGGTCAGATTGCCGTTCACGATCACGGTGGCGTCTTCCAATCCGGCAAATAATCTGACCGAGTTTGCCGAATGGGCTGAAGGTCTGGGTAGGCCCGTCAATGTCAGCATATGCGGTGCAGTGTCGGTTCCGCGGATGGTCGGAGAGGAAGTCCTTGCCAGGATTGGCGTCAAGAATATCAACCCGGTTGCCTATGAAGGCTGCATGCCGGATGCAATGAAGGACATGATATCCGGATCGCTTGATGCCGCTGTCGGGGTCCTGCCGGCGACGAAAGTATTCAAGGACAAAGTAAAGCACTTGGCCGTGATTACCGACGCAAGAGATCCGCTGTCGCCTGATGTGCCGACGGCCAAGGAGCAAGGCTTCGACATTGGCTGGGGACTTTCGTCGCAGGGATGGGCCGGCGTTGCCGTGAAAAAAGGTGTACCCGAAGAGCGGGTTGCCAGATTGCAAGAAGTATTTGGCAATGTAGCGAAGTCGGATGCATTTCGTGACAAGCTCGCAGAATTGAACTTCAACGCAATGTATCTGCCGCCTGATAAGTTTTCCGAACTATGGAATGCATCGGCAGTCGCGTTGGCCCCAGCAGTCGAGAGGTTGTCTAAAAAATAACGCATCGGACACCGGACACCGATAATGGGCTTTTATCTCGGTAAAAATAACCTGGTCGCCGCCTGTTTTGCGATCCTGTTCGGTGCATGGATAGTGTTCGACACTTACACCAGCTTTTCGGTGCAGGTGTCGAGCCATATCGGAGGTGGGATCAGCGCAGCCGGCTATCCCCGTTTGCTTGGTATACTGGCCATATTGCTTGGCGGATTGTTGTTGGTCCCTGGCTTTGGAATCGATGAGGAGCGTCAGGGCGATTCGTTCCACTACCATATGGTTGCCGCTGCGCTCGCAATACTGTTCGGCTATCTCCTGGTCCTTCCATGGGTCGGACATTTCATTGCCAATGCAGCACTGGCAGCCGGCATGTTGTTGATTGGCGGCGAACGGAGATTACGCCATCTGCTGGTCTACGTATCGATATTGACGTTCGTGTTTTTCATGGTCTTTCGATACGGCGCAGACATCTTCATGCCGGAAGGCGAATTGATCAAGAGACTGGGGCGGTAGAGAAGGTGGAAACTGTATCGGTTGCCATCGATGGACTTTGGCAGATC
>JBCCEP010000440.1:0-3310 GCA_039030215.1 Pseudomonadota bacterium | reverse complement strand
CCGCAAGTTTCAATCGTGCGCCGCCCGAAAACCTGCCATTGACAATGTCTTCGCGGATCCGGTCGCTGATCTCGATATATTGTGACGCCAATCTGGTCCCCTTCTCTTACTCGGCAACTCAAGCAACTTACTGGCTGGCTGTCCAGACCGATGGCGCGCGTCAACAACAACAAGCTCAATCAAGATGATTGACCGACCATAGCTCAAAACTCAAATTTGATCAATTATAGCCTTTTTAACAGCTAAATTTTTTATAATTGACAAATATTTGATCAAAGATATAGAGTTTCGCGCGATAGCTGATACCAGGCGGATCTGGGAACAGCGAACAAAGGGAGGAAGAATCAATGACGTTTCGCATGTCAGGAAAGGGATTTCTTGCTGCTACAATCGGATTGGCGTTGATTGGCAGCACCAGTGCACTCGCACAGGTGAAGGATGTACCGCGGGAGAGAACCTTCATTCATGAGGGTTGGAGTCAGGGCTCACCGACTTTGAAAACACCCCGGAACGCGAATTACTACAATTTGGCTGGCGAGTATCGTAACGGCCATATGCATAATTTTGAGCCTCTGTTTTACTTTAATTCGATCACCGGTGACCTCGTTCCCTGGCTCGGCGAGAGCTTCGAAATGAATGACGACTTTACCGAAGTTACGGTTAAGGTTCGTGACGGCGCAAAATGGGCGGACGGTGAAGATTTCGATGCTGAAGATGTCGCATATACAATCAATATGCTGGTCGAAAACGGCAATGGACCGGCCAATATGCGCAAGGCAAAGGAGGTAGCAAATCAGGTTGTTGGTGCAGAGGTCGTTGACAAGCTGACTGCGAAAATCACGCTGAACGCGCCTGATCCGCGTTACCCGTTTCGCCAGCTGGTCAACTATTACGGCCATGGCCTTGTCTGGGTACCGGAGCATATCTGGAGCGGCATTGAGGATAAGGCAGCTTTTACCTGGTACGACGACGAAAAAGGATATCCAGTTGGCACTGGCGCCTGGAAAACCGTGTTTGCCTCGCCTGAACAAATCGTCCTTGATCGCAGGGATGACTGGTGGGGTGCTGAGACCGGTTTCCGCGACTTGCCTGGACCGGAACGTGTTGTTGCCATTGGGATTGGCGACAATGCCCGGCGTTCGGACATGATCCTGAACGCCGAAGCAGACTCGACACAGCTGGTCACGGCGCTCGATCTGCTCGAATCGGTTCTGAAGAAGTCTGATGCCGTCACGACCTATACCGGCAAGGATCAACCCTATGCCTATCAAGACTGGTGGCCGCATTCGCTTTATTTCAATCATTTGATTGAGGACAGCCCGTTCGCCGATGTTCGGGTCCGCCGTGCGGTGCGCTATGCGATCGACAAAGACCAACTCATCGACTTTGCATGGGGCGGCGGCAATACGCCGAACGATTGGCCCTATCCGCATTACACCCCGCTGGTCTGGTATATGGATCAGGCAAAGGACATCGTTGCCAAGCACGAGGCTGGAGAGTTCAACCTGGATAAGTCGGCTGCGTTGATGGAAGAGGCCGGCTACTCACGAAACAGCGATGGCATGTGGGAAAAGGATGGCAAATGTGCCGGGGGCCCACTTGAGGTGCACCAGGTGCTGGCGGCAGTCGGTCAGGTCGTCGTTCAGCAACTCAAAAATGCCGGGTTCTGCGCCGAGTACAGCCAGACACCGGAAAGCTTCGACAATTTCCGCAAAGGCGAAAGCCTGTGGCACATCTTCGGCCACAATGGCGGCTCTGTCTTTGACCCGGTGGACACAATGCGGATGTACATAACCAAGAACCGCACTCCAATCGGCACTTCAACCATGTTTGTCAGCCGGTGGGCGCATCCAGAGTTCGACAAGATCTATGACAAAATGGCGGCAATTCCACCGGAAAATCGCGATGAACTACTGCCGCTTTTCCGGGACGCTTATGACATATGGTTTGCTGAAGCCGTGGAAGTTCCATTGGAGCTTGGTTACCACACGATCCCAATGAATACGACGTATTGGACGAACTTCCCGACCAAGGACAATCCATACACCTTGGCCTGCATTCCATGCTTTATCTCCGGTGCTGGAACCGAAGTGCTGCATGGGGTCCAACCGGTAAACTGACCTGGAACTCCTCCTCTGAGCTGGGTATCCTTGTGGATGCCCGGCATTGAATTCGAACTAGGATATCGTCATGCGTATTCTACGCCGCGTTCTGTTGATGGTATTTATCATCTGGATCGCAGCCTCGATCAATTTCCTGATGCCCCGGCTTTCAGACCGTAATCCGGTCGAGGAAGTGATCGCAGCATCAATGGGTGAATCCGGCGGAACCATGGAAGGCTTCGAGGAGGCTGTTGCCGATTTCGAGCGACGCTTCGGAATGGATCAACCTGTCTGGAAACAATATCTGAACTCGATTTACGATGCCCTGACCTTCGACCTCGGCATGTCGATTTCCTACTTTCCCGACCGGGTGTCCACGCTGGTCTTGCAGGCCGCTCCCTGGACCCTTGGCATCATGCTGACCACCACGCTGCTGGCTTTCGTCATCGGTACGCCACTGGGAGCCCTCACCGTCTGGGATCGTGCGCCACGCTGGATAAACGTAATTGTACCCATCGTCATGATTCTTGCGGCCATACCGTTCTATCTGATCGGACTAATCCTGATCTATGTCTTTGCATCACGCTTGAATTGGCTGCCCACCGGCAAGGGATATTCTTCCGGGATGATCCCCGAATGGAGCTGGGACTTTGCAGGTAATGTGATGACCCATGCGCTATTGCCTGGACTGTCCATCCTGCTTGCCTCCGTAGGCATATGGGCGCTTAGCATGCGCGGCATGATGGTCACCGTTCAAGGCGAAGACTACATGGTCTTCGCCAAGGCAAAAGGATTAACCGGCAAGCGCCGCTTCTGGCGTTACGGTGTACGCAATGCCGTAGCCCCGCAAATTACCGCGCTGGTCCTGACGCTGGCAAATGTGGTCACCGGAGCCGTGCTGGTGGAACGGGTTTTCGCTTATCCGGGTTTGGGGAACCTGCTTTATCAGGCCATCCTCGTGAACGACTACTACCTGATTTTCGGATGCGTCTACATGCTGGTGCTGACGGTGGGAATATCCCTGATGTTCCTTGATCTGGTCTACCCGCTCATCGACCCCCGAATTCGAGCCGATGCCAATGGCTGAGACATTCAATCAGGACAACCAGAAAATTGTTCAAGACTGGGGTACCTCAGCCCGGCGCTGGCGAACATTGGCTGCCTATCTGCGGCGCAACCCGTCGTTGATAGTCGGCGCGGTACTGTTG
>JBCCEP010000439.1:0-3329 GCA_039030215.1 Pseudomonadota bacterium | reverse complement strand
TTTTTTTTTAAAATATATATTTTATTGATAAGTAATACTCAATATAAGAAAGAGCTAATATTATGTTTGGTAAACGCGGCAATAACGGTTCAGGCTCGGAGAAAAGAAACGTCGGGTTTCCTTGGTCTGGAAATGATCAAATGCCGTGCAATTTTGCGCTTGGTCATTTGCGGGATAACCTGATGGCGCGCATGACCATAGACGGCCGGATTCATGCCGAAACGTTGGTCTCTGCAATCGGTTGTGTTGCTGGTTACTCAGCACAGGGAGCAGTATTCGAACAGATGAGAGCTAAGGGGATACCGCTGGCTCCGCCAGCAATTAATGTTATCTCCACAAAGAACCATCAGACGTATTACTTTAGCGACCAATTGAACCTGGCACTGGTTAGTGACGTTAATCAGGAAATGAATGGAATAGCGTTCTGGCCGCTAGTTGCCGGAGGTGCCGTCGCAAGTGGTGCTGATTTGAGCAATATTGAGAGCGTGGAATCAATGTTTTCTCATATTGCAAGCCAAATCGGATCTGATGATTTCAGGCTTAGGGTTGGGAATTGCGGACAACCACAACTTCCTCCACGCGAACTATTGAAGATTGTTTGGCCCCTTGCATCGAAATGCCTGGATGGAAGCATCTTTGATATTGCGTCCAAAAGCGGTGAAACGAAAGTCAAGTTTTGGCCAGTAATATCCGGATATGTCGCAAACAATTACATCCAGCAAGTCAAGCATGTTGTTGATCCAGCCATTGCCGCCTGTATTTGCATGGAGTCTGCAATCTTGTGCTCAAAGTTACCCGCGGCAACTTTGAACGAGCCATTGCAGGGAGCTGCCTAGAATTCACGGTATGTGAAATATAGCCTGCCCTAGAACGGCGCCTTCACACCCAGCTTTTCAGCCTCGATCCGCAACTGGTTTGCCGTGTCTGCGGGCAGGGTGATCCCTTCCTTCTCCAATCGTTCCTCGCTGCGCGCCTCCATCTCTCCGGGGTAGAAGATTTCATCAACTTCCCGGCGCCGCGGCGTGTCCTTCAATTCCTCGATCAGGCTCTCCATATCCGCTTCGAATTCCCCAAGTGGCCGGCAAGCCTCGATGTTTATCGCCAGCACCAGATGACCGACACCGCTCGAACCTTCCGGCTCATAGGGCCCGACAACCGAAGCGCCGAAACGACTTCCCGAAAGCACGCCCGCCAAGACATCCATGATGGTCGAAATGGCATATCCCTTGTGACCGGCCATCGGCAGGATGGTACCGGCAATACCTGCTGCCGGATCTGTTGTGACCTGGCCTGATTGATCAATCGCCCAATTCTCCGGAATTGCTTCCCCGCGCTGTCTTGCCAGATAGAGTTTGCCGCGGGCGACAGCAGTATTGGCAATGTCCAGCATCATCGGTGGATATTTTCCCGCCGGTGCCGCCCATGACCAGGGATTGGTGCCCACGCGCATTTCGGTCCCTCCCCACGGAGCCATTGCCGGGCTGGCATTGGTCGAGACAAAACCGATGCATCCCGCCTGGGCAGCCATCCTCGTGTAATACATGGCCGTGCCGAAATGGCCGGAATTTCTGACCGCAATCGCACCAATTCCGTGGGTTTTCGACAGGGAAATTGCCTTGGCCATGGCTTCATGGGCGACAAGCTGACCAAGTCCGTTTCTGCCGTCCATTACCGCAATCGCGCCAAGCCCGGAATCGCAATTCGGCTGCACCGCTAAATCTATGGCGCCACTTCTTATGCGTTCGCCATACCAAAAAGTTCGCATCACTCCATGGGATTGATGCCCCCATAAATCCGCCTGAACCAGCGTATCAGCCAGGATTTTGGCGGCATGCTCACCAACCCCCATTGCCTGATAGCACCGGGTGGCAAATCCCTTCAAATCGTCATGTTGAACGGGTGATGACATACAGCATTCCGGTCGGAGCAAGAAAAATTGTCTTCACACAATAAGATATTTGTAAAATCGGTACACCTGCGCAATTAATTTCGCTATCACCAAGGCGTTTGAAACCGTAATGCTGTTGCCTTGGATAATCTCCTAATCATTGTTGCTGCCTTTTGTGCGGGTATTCTTAACACCATCGCTGGTGGCGGCACGTTTCTGACCTTCCCTGCCCTGGTGTTCATCGGTGTGCCGCCCGTCATTGCAAATGCTACGAGTTCAGTTGCAGTTCTGCCGGGCTATCTTGGCGGCGCATTTGGCTTTCGCCGGGAAATTGCCAGTTTCGATCGACCGGCCTTGCTTAAACTGACCATTGTCACGCTGATCGGCGGTTCGATCGGATCCGTCCTGCTCCTGGTTTCCTCAAATCAACTTTTCTCCTTCATTGTCCCGTTTCTGTTGCTGGCGGCCACGCTGACATTCCTGTTCGGCGATCAAATCCGTTCCTGGGCAGCAGACAAACACAAGTCCGTTACGCCTTATGGGACAGCCGGACTGTTGGTTGTGAGTATTTATGGGGGCTATTTCAATGGCGGGTTGGGCATCATATTGCTCGCGCTGTTTTCGCTTTGGGGCATGTCGAACATTCACGTCATGAACGGGCTGAAGAGCGGGTTGTCCGTGGTGATTTCTGCCGTCTCGGCGTTGATATTCATCATCGGTGGTCTGATTGTCTGGAAACCAGCCATCATCATGATGATTGCGGCAATCATTGGCGGCTATTGCGGTGCACCGATTGCCAGGGCCTTGCCCGCCCACATCATTCGATGGCTGATTGCGGCAGTGGGCTTTTGCATGAGTGCAATTTTCCTTGTGCGTCTTATCAACGGATAGCGGGCGCCTAAATTGCAACCGCTGCGCCTGTTGGACCAACCGTGGCTGTGCCATTTGGCACAACATCCCCGGCGACTGGCGCCCATATCATGGTTAAGGCAGCTGAACTGCCTGCAGGAGAAAGACCATGACAAACGAATCATACAACGAAAAACGTAACGAACTTGAACATTCCAGTCCTGTTTTCAACACGTTTGCCTCTTCAACCGCGCTGATAGCGCTGGGAATGTTGTTGATCGAACTGGTACTGTAGAAAACTCCTAGATCATCTGGCCGTCAGCGTTGAAAAGGCGCGGCGGCCTGCTGTTTTGCCAGAACAAACATATCGCAGAAAGCTGTCCGGACCTTTGTTGCCGGTTTATCAAAAAATCTAAACAGTAAGAAAGAATGGCGCACCCGACAGGATTCGAACCTGTGACCTCTGCCTTCGGAGGGCAGCGCTCTGAGTTATCCCATAAATGGTCTAACGATCGAAAGATTGAATAAATTCAACTGCTTAACGCAGTCTACGATCTTTTATCCAGCTGAGCAAGAAATAAGAATTCTACGG
>JBCCEP010000438.1:0-3334 GCA_039030215.1 Pseudomonadota bacterium | reverse complement strand
GTTTGGGGCGCCTATCTCGTTGCCGATGGCGAGATCTCAATCGGTGCCCTGGTTGCTTCGAACATCCTGGCCGGCCGTGTTCTGGCGCCGCTCAGCAGCATTGCGATGACGCTGGCGCGCACCCAGCAAAGCATGACCGCACTTCGGCAACTGAACAAGCTGATGGCGCTGGACCGGGATCACGGCCAGTATCAAGACAATACCGGGACAGTTAAATCTGCTGCATTTGAGTTTAACAAGGTCACCTTCAGCTACCCCCGCGAAGAGACCCCGGCAATCGACGATCTTTCGATCTCGATCGATGCGGGTGAGCAGGTCGGTATCATCGGCCGGGTCGGGTCAGGAAAATCGACCTTTGGCAAACTATTGAGCGGTCTGTATGTTCCGGACAGTGGCAATGTGCTGATCGATGGGACCGATACCAGGCACTACAACCGGTCGGATTTGCGCGAAGCTGTGCTTTATTGCGGACAGGACGCAGATCTGTTCACCGGAACGGTCCGTGACAATATCCTGGTCGGCAATTCTGCCGATGACGAACTCTTTGAGAAATGCGCTTCTGCCACTGGCGTATCTGCCTTCGCCCAGACGCATCCGTTGGGCTATGCCATGCCGGTCGGCGAGCGGGGGCAGGGGCTATCCGGTGGACAGCGGCAGGCAGTTGCACTTGCCAGAGCCTTGATTGCGCGGCCAAAAATATTATTTCTCGATGAACCAACAGGGTCCATGGACAATCATAGCGAACAGCTATTTATTCGAGGATTGAAGGACTGGATTACAGACGAGACGACGTTGATAATATCAACCCATAGAAATTCTCTTCTGGAACTAATCTCGCGTCTGGTAGTGTTGGAAAACGGAAAGCTTGCAGCGGATGGACCGAAGCAGCAGGTTCTTGACGCGCTGAAAAAGAAGAGTACCCAATCAGCGGTTGTCAAAACGGGTAATGGTAATGGCTGACCAAGAATTTCAGTTTGCAAACAATCCCAGATCAGCGGTCGAGAACCATGTTCCGCGCAGCGCATGGTTTGTTCTTTTTATCATTGCCGCCGCGCTCATTGGTGTTCTCGTCTGGGCCTATTTTGCCAATGTGGAGCAAACGACGCGTGGGGAAGGTACGGTAATTCCGTCGCTGCAAACCCAATTGGTGGAAAATCTCGAGCCCGGCATCATTTCGGAAATTCTGGTTTCGGAAGGCGATTTTGTTGAACAGGATCAAATCCTTATCAAGATCGACAATGTCGGCTCCAGCGCCAAATTGGGTGAGCTTATCCAACGAAAGCTTGCGCTCGAGGCGGAGCTGGACCGGCTGAAGTCGCAGTCTGCCGAAACTGACAGTTTTGGCATGCCGGAAGACGTGTCGCCGATCGAGGCACCCTATTATCTCGACCAGATTGCGGTGTTCGATATTGATCGCGAAACCCGCAGGCAGCAGGAATTCATTCGCCACCAGCAATTGGTGCAAAAGGAGCAGGCGCTGCGGGAGGCAGAAGCTTCAGCGACCAAAAACAAGGATGCGCTGGTATTTCGTGAGCGTGAACTCGAACTTAGCCGTAAATTACATGAGCGCAGGGCTATCCCCGAGATCGAGCTTCTGAACATCGAGAGAAATGTTTCCGAATTGCGGTCAGATTTGAAAATCTGGGAATCATCAAAGGCGCGGTTGGCTGCCGAAGTCGAGGAGGCTAAGACCTTAATCGAGGCTGACCAGTCGCTGTTTCTTTCCAAGGTTCGTGAGCGGATTTCTCGCGCCAATGCGGAGCTTTCGGTAGTTGAAAAGGCTATTCTGGAAGCTGAAGACCGCGTCGGACGAACGTCCCTCGGTTCGCCAGTAAGTGGTGTCGTGAACAAACTGAATGTTTCCTCTATCGGCGAGGTCGTCCAGGCAGGTGCAACCATTGTCGAGATCATTCCAAGCGACGACAGGTTACTGATCGAAACGAAGATCAGACCGCAGGACATCGCCTTCATCAGGCCGGGGTTGAAAGCCACTGTTCGCCTGTCCGCATATGACTATACGAAGTTCGGCACACTAACAGGTTCTGTCGAGCGAATCGGTGCGGATACGATCACCGATGAAAATCGCGAAACGTTCTATCAGGTACTGATCAGCACGAAAGCGGATGAAAATCCACGTTTGGGCAAAGATATCGAGATCATTCCGGGAATGATTGCGACCGTCGAGATCGTTACTGGTGACAGAACAGTGTTCGAATATCTGTTGAAACCGGTGCTTAAAATCCGGGATTTTGCCTTCCGCGACCCTCGATAGGCAACAAGCCTTACCCAATCACAAATTTGTTCAAAGATATCCGTGGGTTGGGCCGTTAATTATCTTCGCACAGAAATTAACCAAAATTAAACCATTTCTCGACATTTGGCGCTTCAACCGCTATGGTCGAAGAGGGGCTGCGAACTCATTAATTGAGGGGAATGCAATATGGTGGCAATTTCCCAAGCTTCAGGATTGCCGCAGGGCCAAACCGTACGGACCCTACAACCCGGTGAAGACCAAGTATCAGTACAAGATGCTGAGCTGATGTTCCGTGGAGATTATTCCCGCGAAGGTGATGACCTGGTCATCAGCCTGGACGGGCGCTCGCTCGTTATTACCGAGTATTTCGTTTCCGACAATCCGCCTGATCTTGTAGCTCACAATGGGGCCGTTTTGGATGCAAGTACGGTCAATTCTCTGGCGGGTTCTATTGCGCCAGGCCAATATGCACAAGCCTCGGGCGGCGGAGACCTTATCGAGATCGGTACAGTCCAGACTATAGAAGGTGTCGCCTATAGTACGCCGATAAACGGCATTCAGGCCCAGCTCGCGGAGGGAGACAAGGTATATCAGGGCGATGTCATCGAGACAGGCGACGACTCAAAGCTCGGTATAGCATTTGTTGATAAGACTGTTTTTTCAGTTTCCGCCAATGCGCGGATGGTACTCAATGAGTTGATTTACGATCCGAATGAAACCGAAAACAACTCGATGGTCTTCAACCTTGTCGAAGGCAGTTTTGTTTTCCTGACCGGCGAAGTTGCGCCAACAGGCAATATGGAGATGAAAACGCCCGGCGGTACCATGGGTATTCGTGGAACCTTGCTCATCAGCAATGTTGACGGATCGACGGGCGTAGAAGAGCACTCCATTGGTGTTGAATTCGATGGCACTACCGGCAAAGCGATACTGACAGTTGCCGGCATCTATTATCTCATAAGTTTCGCCGGCAACTGTCAGTATCGCTTTGCCGGTAGTGCCATCGAATTCAACACCAATGGAGTGCTCTTCTACGCCCGTCGATCCGTCAACATTGCTGATGAGCAAGGTTCCACGAAT
>JBCCEP010000437.1:0-3362 GCA_039030215.1 Pseudomonadota bacterium | reverse complement strand
TACCCAAGATCGGCCAAAATGATGAATGAGAAGTGGACATTTGGGCATTTTCGGGCACAAAATGATGGTTGGTTGCCCTGGCGTTCGGTTGCCATTTCGGACTGGCTCGGCTAGACGAAGCAAGTTCAAAAGGATCAGCGCGTCAGTTAGATATCGACGTAAATTTTACCATCGGGGAATCCATCATGGGATCAGATTATATCCAGGCTCGCGAGCAAATGGTGGACTGCCAGATTCGCACGTCGGATGTCACCGATCCCAATGTGGTAGGCGCCTTTCTGACTGTGTCGCGCGAGGAATTCGTGCCGCAGGAACTTCGTCCGCTGGCCTATTGCGATTCCCATCTGCAGACCGGCGAGCGTATGTTGATGTCGCCGGCCTCCATGGCGATGCTGTTACAGGCGGCTCGAATCAAGGATACCGATGTGGTTCTGGATATCGGCTGCGGTACCGGCTATTCGACTGCCGTGATCTCGCAGATTTGTCAGTTTGTCGTAGGACTGGAATCGGCCCGGGATCTGGGGAATATCGCATCTGAGAATCTGTCCAGGCTGGAATATGACAACAGTGTCGTTGTGGAGGGTCCGCTGCACGATGGCTACCCGACAGAAGGGCCGTTTGACGTGATTTTTCTGGGCGGCAGCATCGAGGAATTGCCCGGTGGACTCCTTTCCCAGTTGAAGTCCGGCGGCCGGTTGGTTGCTGTTGAAGGAAGTGGCAACGCCGCAGTTGCAAAGATCTGGATCAACAGCGATGGCAGCACCTCAGCGCGGCCCTTGCACAATTGCGCCATTCCGCCGCTTGCCGGGTTTGCCCGAAAACCAAGTTTCGTATTCTGATATTTCATCTAATTATCGCGTTTTTACCCGCCAGAATGTTGCGAATGGGCAACGCATGGAAAATCAGGTGGTGATAGTTCAAAGAACAAATTGACCTTGCAACGCGCATATATAGGTTATGGAACAGCAAGGTGCGTTACGAGGCGCGCGTGATTCGATGCAGGGGTTCCCGGTTGATTGGTTCCAACCGGATTATCGTGTATCGCGTAGAGGTTTCAAATGCCTAACTTTAACTGCAGAGCTCCACTTGGATGGTCTGTGTTTGCAATTACCCTGGCTATCGTCGGCTGGATAAGTCTGGCAAGTTCGTCATTGGCTCAGCCGATCGATGAAGCGCTTGCGCTCGCCTATAACAATAATCCGGAATTAAATGCCCAAAGGGCGGCAACCCGCGCGGTTGACGAAAATGTTGCCATCGCCAAATCGGGCTACCGGCCAAGTATCTTTGGTGATGCGGATTATGGAAAGGACAAGCGCAAGAACAGAAATACCGGGTTGGAAACAAGCCTCGATCCAGGTGGGTTTGGTGTTTCAATCTCACAGACGCTGTGGGACAGTTTCAGGACCCGCAATGATGTTGAGAGCGCTAAGGCGGCGGTATTTGCCAGCCGGGAAGTTCTGCGCAATACCGAGCAAAACGTACTGTTTGATGACGCCAGCGCCTATATGAATGTGATTCGCGACCGGGAAGTGGTGGTTTTCCGTAAACAATCCCTTGAATTTCTGGAAGAACTTGTGCGTTCCGAACGGGCACGGTTTGAGGTCGGCGAAAGCACGCGAACCGATGTGGCACTCGCAGAATCGCAAAGAGCTGCCGCACAGGCGGATTTGAATGTTGCGAATGCGCTGTTAAAGACCTCGATCGGCATTTATCGGCAAATTATTGGCGTTGATCCGGGCAAGCTGATAGCGCCGCGCGGTGTCGCGAATCTGGCGCCGCGGGATATCCCGACGGCGCTGAACATTGCCTATGACGAACATCCGGCGATTCTTGCGACGCGGTATCTAGTCGATGAAGCCGACTGGAACGTGAAGCGGGCCGAAAGTGATCTTTTGCCGACCGTCACGCTGGAAGGATCGCTGACCCGTGGTTACAATCGCGGATCGGATCTGGCTGATAATGACAATGCAACCGTTACGGCGCGTCTGAGAGTGCCGATCTATCAGGGCGGCAGGGTTTCCGCGACTGTGCGCAGGAACAAGGAGACACTGGGTCAGCGGCGAATAGAAGTCGATCTGACCGTTGATGAGGTGCGCTCGGCAATTATCTCTGCCTACAGCGAACTGGAGTCTGCCAGGGCTACCGTGCAGGCCGGTATCGCGCAAGAGCGTGCCTCGAACCTGGCACTGCAGGGAACTGTAGAGGAACGCAAGGTCGGACAGCGTACGACGCTTGATGTCCTGCGAAGCCAGCAAGACGTTATTGATGCACAGCTTACGCTTACTGATGCACGGAGAAACCAGATTGTAGCGGGTTACGCAGTTTTATCTGCGATCGGCCGCCTCGACGCCACCACTTTGAGATTGGCAGTAGTCGATTATGACCCGATCGAGCACTACGAGATCGTCAAGGACAAGTGGTTTGGTCTCAGGACTCCTGACGGCCGGTAGAAAGCAATAAGACTTTCAGAAGAATGCAGGGTGCTTGCGTGTTTCACGATACCTTGCCGGAACCGGGAAATGCCACGACCTTCTCTGACTTAACGGTCGCGCCGGTATCGAGAATATAGACCTTGACCGGTTTTTCGCGGCCACGGAGAATTCTGGTTCCGGCGGGCTCGACCTGGAACCTGTCACCGGTATCTTTCACCGTTTCTCCTGACAACAAGACAATGGCATCATCATCCGGGTCCATGAATTCGCGGCCCATCTGCTCCAGCCGCTGGGCCAGGTTCACTGCGTCACCTACTATCGTATAGTTCTGGCGGCTGCCGCCGCCAATATTGCCAACCACCACGCGCCCGGTATGGATCCCGATCCGGATGCGCAGCGAGGGTGATCCGGTCTTTCGTCTTTCCTCGTTGAATGCCCGGACCGCATTGGTAATCTTGATCGCCGTGGTTACCGCATGGGCAGGGTGTTCGGTATCGGCGTCAGGTGCACCCCAAAATGCCATCAAACCGTCTCCCATGAACTTGTCGACGGTTCCCTTGCTGGCTTCAATTTCCTGACACTGCATTTCAAAGAAATCGTTCAGGATCCTTGCGGTGTCGGCTGCATTCATGTGCTCGGAAAGTGAAGTAAACCCGACAATGTCGGAAAACATGATCGTAATTTCGCGCTCGACTGTCGGTATCCTGTCCACTCCGGACCGAATGAGGCGCGCGACGAGAGGACGGGGAACATATCGCGCGAATTCGCGCATGGCCCGGCGCACGTTATTCAGTGCTTCAGCCTGATCATTGATTTGGCACGACTCAGTGAAAAACATGAACGTTATGATGTGGCATTAGGCTATTTCACGCGGAGCCTCAAAGAGATGCCACAACGCGAAGATTTGCACCGTGATGCGATGCGGATGTA
>JBCCEP010000436.1:0-3363 GCA_039030215.1 Pseudomonadota bacterium | reverse complement strand
CCTACCGCTCCAGACAGCGGTGCTCGCGGTCTCCCACGGCCAGGGCTCCTAGGGCCCCGGCCCGCGACCGAGCCGACGTCGTCCCGACGGTTCTCGGGATCCCGGTGTGCTCCACGGTGATGGGGGTCCTCGCGGCTCCGCGCCATGCCTGCGTCTCCGGTTCCGTCATTGGAAGAAGTCTTGCGTTACCAAGGTACCGTGATAGCTTCGAGCCATGGCAGCTTCACAGCGCAAGTCACCGGACGGCGCCGGTTCGGAGCGGGTCACCCGCGTGCAGACCGGGGTGCGGATCGAGAAGCGGCTCCTGAAGGTCCTCAAGGGCCTCGCAGAGCTGAAGGACCTCTCGCTGGGGGATCTCCTGGAGGGCATCTGTCTGCACGCCTTCGAGGGCAAGCCTGCCATCCAGACTGATCAACCTCATATGCGCCAGATAAGTGCTTGAGAACTGCTGACTGAAAACCTCTTTTGAAAACCCGTTGCCGTGCAAAAACACGATACAAAAGCCAAGCGGATTCCCATTCTCCACAAAGGAAATTTGATTACCGCTGGTTAGCCGGATATTTTCTGAACCAAATGCCACGCAATACACTCTGAGCAATTGAAATTCTGTCTGGTAACAGGATACTTTGTTGCCATTAACGAATGTTGAATCTCAGATGTTCATTTCGCGATCACAAATGAAAAGCATGGGTTATCAGTCGACATTTTCTGAGTTAGACAGGGAACACGAGCAACGGATACAAAAACAAATATGATATTGGATTTAATTGTTTGCGCCGTAGGCTGGATAATCATCGCATGCCATACATGGTCACTAAAATATCATTTCGACATGCCAGTAACGCCGCCAGGTGTCCGCCTGATATCATCCTTGGTCATTTTCAGCGCAATTGTTCTGACTTTTTTGGTTTTTCACTTTGAACAACCGGTATGGACACAGATAGTCGGTCTCCTCATGCTGATCATCAGTTTCGTGATGTTCTGGATCACTATTCGCGAAAGCTCAAATGCCAAACTTCTCGCAGCGTTTGACGAAAAATTACCCCATGGATTGTTGAAAACCGGGCCGTATGCCTATGTCCGTCACCCATTTTACACTTCTTATTTGATCCAATGGATTGGCTGGGCAATTGCTTCCTGGTCTGTTTGGGGCATAGTACCGGTCGTATTCATGACCACCACTTATTATGTGGCAGCAACTGGGGAAGAAAACAAATTTGCAAAAACCGGTATGTCAGATGAATATGCAGCTTATATGGCCCGTACCGGAAAGTTTTTTCCGAAACTGTTCCCGACAAAACGTTAAGTCCGCGCAGCAAGTGTAAATTACTAATTGCGCAAGCGGATTAGGTCACATTTCCAGGTATTATCAGTATAGTCCGCCAGTTCCGGAAATCACTGCTCTGTTTGCTGATGGTGAGACATTAGTGTCTCCGATATAAAGGTCGTCCGCAAAACCAATCACTGAATAACGATCAGGAGGTGAAGTACCGGGTTTGAAGGCCTCCATGATGACACCTTCGCCACCAGCATCCGCCAACAAACCGGTTTTTCGGTTAATCGGAATAAGCTTGAGGCCTCTCGGCACCCGGAAATCAGCTTCTGGTTTGTCTTCAATTGCAGCCTTAACAAATTCAGTAAATATTGGTGCAGCCAAACCACCACCGGTATTACCTCTTCCCATCGGTTTCGGGTTATCGAATCCGACATAAACACCAGTGACCAGATCGGGTGTATAGCCCACAAACCAGGCATCTTTCTCCTCATTAGTGGTACCGGTTTTACCTGCGACCGGGACGCCAACTTCGCGGACTATTGGCGCGGTACCTCTAGTGACAACCCCTTCCATCATGGATGTCATTTGATATGCAGTCATCGGATCAAGAACCTGTTGCCGATCATCCTCCAAAACCGGCTCTTCCTGTCCAGCCCAACCATCCGCATTACAATCGACACAAACGCGCTCTTCGTGCTTGAAAATGGTTTTGCCGTAGCGATCCTGAATTCGGTCTATGAAGGAAGGCTTGATTGATTTACCTCCATTGGCCATCACCGAATAAGCCGACACCATTCGAAGGACAGTGGTTTCGCCCGACCCCAAGGACATTGATAGCACCGGTAAAAGCTTGTCATAAATACCGAAGCGTTCTGCATATTCTGCAACCAGCGGCATCCCCATGTCTTTGGCCAGACGCACGGTCATCAGGTTTCTGGAGCGTTCAATACCAAGTCTCAAAGTCGATGGACCCGCATATTTGCCACCATAGTTTTTTGGCTCCCAGATACCAAGGGCTCGGCCCTGATCAATCTTGATTGGGGCATCCAAAACGACGGATGAAGGTGTATAGCCATTGTCCAGGGCAGCAGCATAGACAAATGGCTTGAACGAAGAACCCGGCTGGCGATAAGCCTGTGTCGCGCGATTAAATTGTGAATCAGAAAACGAGAATCCTCCGGCCATTGCCAAGACACGTCCTGTGTGGGGGTCCATTGCGACCAATGCCCCTGAAACTTGGGGTTTTTGCCGCAATCTGTAGCGATTGGTAGCTCCACCCTCTACTTCAAGCGCCTCGACAAAAACGATGTCTCCTGTCTTCAGGACACCATCTACACCCTTTGCAGTTTTTTGCTCATCAGCACTGCGAACCTTGAGGGCCCATTTCATGTCTTCAAGTGCAATTGTACCGACAATCCGATCCTTGCCAATTTCGCCTGAAACTTCCTTTTTGGGCTGCACACCTACTGTCGCCTCACCAGGTGTCGCCGCCAAAACAATTGCGAGCTTCCATTCAGGAACATCCGAATACCCGGCATGTTCGCCAAATGACAACCCCCAATCGGAACCAACTGCAACATTCGCAATTGGACCACGATAACCTGTTTTCACATCATATTGGATCAGGCCACGCTGCAATGCCTTTCTTGCCTTTACCTGCAAATCGGGATCAAGCGTTGTTCGGATGGATAGCCCACCTTCGTACAGGGCATCATTTCCATATCGATCAACAATTTCCCGGCGCACTTCTTCCGAGAAATATTCGGACGCAAATAGATAAGACGAACCGCGGCGCGGATTGACATCCAAGCCTTTGGTCTTGGCTTTTTCAGCCTCCTCCGGTGTTACAAATCCATTATCCACCATACGGTCAATCACCCAATTGCGGCGATCAATTGCCTTTTGTGTATGCCGGAATGGATGGTAATTGTTCGGCCCCTTCGGCAAGGCGGCCAAATAAGCAGCTTCATGCAGTTCGATTTCATTTACGGATTTATCGAAATAGGTAAGCGATGCACCAGCAACACCATACGCCCCCAACCCTAAGAAAATCTCATTGAGATAGAGTTCGAGAATGCGGTCCTTTG
>JBCCEP010000435.1:0-3400 GCA_039030215.1 Pseudomonadota bacterium | reverse complement strand
CGGCATCAGCAAATATCGCTTTCGCCCGTCTTTCGGCATTAGCCTGCAAGATTGTACTGAACCCCATATAGGCGCTGCTGAAAATAAGCGCGGCTATGAGTGCACCATTCAGGCGGGATGACCATTTGCTTACTGCAAACGACCAGACAACGACGATAAGCAGCGGCAGGGTATAGAGCGGGTCGATGATGAAAACCGATCCAACCCCGATTGGATCAGGATAGAGCGGCCAAAACAGACGGGTTCCGTAGACGGTCATTGCATCGATGACTGCGTGGGTAGTCAGGATAAGAAAAACCGTTAGCCAGACTCTTGTCCGTGATTCCTTTAATGCATCAATGGTGCGGACCAGGATTTCTCCTATGATCGGCGTTGCTAACGCATGTACGAACACTGAATGGGTCCACCCGCGATGGAAAACAAAGGCATCGACCGGATTGTCTACGGGCAAAAGGACATCAAGGTCGGGAATGGTTCCCAATACGCCACCAAGAAGCGCCGCCTTTCGTGGGCCAAGCTTCTTGCCAAGGCAAAGCGCGGAAATTGCTGCCCCCAGGGTGAATTGTGTCAGTGAATCCATCGGTTCATTCAGTTCCCTGGCGGCTTCGGATTATCGGTCTCATGGATGTTAATACGTGATTACCCACATTCGCGGATCAGCATCGATAATCTTTGGTTCTCAGAATTTGGCCAAAGATGCGGTTGCTGGTGTTGTTTCAATACCAGCGATCGATCTCAGAGTGACGTTGGCTTTTAGAGTCGAGACAACAATTGCGGGGTTGGCCAGGCGTCAGGTGGCATGCCTAACCGGCCCTGTTCAGCCTGGACGGCGGCACGGGTTTTCGCGCCGAGAATTCCATCCACCTTGCCGACATCATGGCCCAATGATTGTAATTTCACCTGCAACTGCTTCATCTGATCACCCGAAAGGCCCTGCTCAGGATTACCCGCATCATAACGCGATGCGCCGTCCAGCCGTGTTGCCAGATAGGCAGCGGTGATCGTGTAAACCAGCGACTGGTTCCATTCCAGATAGATGTTGAAATTGGGATAGACCAGAAATTTTGGTCCCTTCCTGCCTTGGGGTAAAACAAGCGAGGCTTGCAATTGGCCGTTGGGAGGACTTCCCTTGCGAAGCTTGACTCCAGCGCGTTGCCATTCGGCGAAGCTCTTCGGTTTTCCCAATCCGGTTTCGGCCCATGCGAATTGCGCCGGGACCGTCACTTCCTGAAGCCAGGGTTCACCGCGCCTCCAGCCTAGATGGTTGATGAAATTGGCGGCAGTCAGAATTGCGTCCGGTGAGCTTGTCTTGAGGTTCACCTGACCATCCCCGTCGCCGTCAATTCCAAACTCGATAATATCGGAAGGCAACATCTGGACCTGGCCAATTTCGCCTGCCCAGGCACCTGTGGTGCGCGTCGGATCAAGATCTCCATTCTGCACCATCTGAATGGCGGATATCAGTTGCGGTCTGAATAATTGTGGTCGCCGACAGTCATGCGCCAGGGTCGCAAGCGCGTTTACGGTGTTGAAGTCGCCCTGAACTGCACCGAAATCCGTTTCCAGAGCCCAAAAAGCGGTGATAACCGGTGCAGGCACGCCGAATTCGGATTCAGCACGGGAAAATGTTCTCGCATATTTCTTCATGTTTCCCGCGCCGTTTTTCAAACGGTACGAGTTCACCGAACGCTTCGAGAATTGGAGAAACGTCTGCTTGAATACGCCTTGTCCGCGGTCGCGGCTCAATACCTTGCGGTCTATGCGGGCATTGGCCAGGGTCTGATCAGCTGCTCTGGCCGAAAGTCCGGCCGCAACAGCTTCCTGCTTCACGCCGGATTTGAACGCGTTGAAATCGCCGCCACATTCCGCGGCGATGGAAACCGGCATCGTTGCCATTGAGAGCCCGAGGGCCAAGGCTGCGCTTCTCGTGATCATGGACGTCCTCTTTGCGATTCGATGCGTAATTGAAGCAGTTCGACCGGGCGGGTCAAGAAGAGTTTGGCCCGGTCATATGACATCAATGTGTTTGGCGCATAGCGAAACGCGATTTCGTGGTGCAGATGACCGAACTCGAAACAGGTGCTAGCCAGACGACAATTTGGCAGCGCTGCATCGCCTTTCTGGTCTACGGCTATTTTTCTGTTTTTGGCCTATTGAAAAAATTGGCGGTGATCTCGAACTAAAGTGCTGACTTCAGAAGTTACATCGTGATCCATGGAGGGACTGAGATGACTGACCGAGCTGCATTTGACAAAGACACCACGACAGATGAGGTGCTGGAAGGAATAGACCTCACCGGAAAGACCGTTGTGATTACCGGGGGCACCAGTGGTTTGGGTCAGGAAAGTGCCCGCGTCATGGCCGGCAAGGGTGCAAAGGTTATAATTACTGGCCGCAATATGGACAAGGCGCGCTCAGTTGCGGATGAAATTGACGGTGATTTGACTGTCGAAGAACTCGAACTTGGTTCGTTTGATTCAATTAAGGCATTCGCACAAAGAATATTGGCCGCACATCCAAAAATAGACATCCTGATCAACAATGCCGGCGTCATGGCTTGCCCTTATGCCGAAACCAGCGATGGATTTGAATTGCAATTCGGTTCAAACCATCTGGGTCATTTCCTGATGACCAAACTTCTGATGCCGGCTTTGGGAGAAGGCAGCCGGGTCGTTTCGCTCAGTTCTGCCGCCCACCAGTTTGCGCCGGTTATGTTCGATGACATCGGTTTCAAGTCCACCGACTACGACAAATGGGCGGCTTACGGGCAATCCAAGACTGCCAACTCTCTGTTTGCAATCGGATTGAACAAGCGACTGAAAGGTAAAGGGAGTGAGGCATTCTCCGTCCACCCCGGCGTGATCGAGACAGAGCTCGCCAGACATATGACCGAAGAAGACATGGAGATGTTTGCTGCCGGTATTGAATCGGGTGCGATTCCTGTAAAAACTGTTCCTCAGGGCGCGGCAACCCAAGTCTACGCTGCTACCGCACCGGAGCTCGACGGCAAAGGCGGAGCCTATCTGGCTGATGTACAAATCGCACCGATGGAGGAAGATACCGAGAACTTCTCTAAAGTTCGGCCCTATGCAATTGATGAAGAGGCTGCCGAAAAACTTTGGGTTATCTCTGAAGAAATGATTGCGCAGTCTGGAAAATAGTAAAACTCTCGACACCTGCTCTTGGTACAAACAGTTTCCGAGGCTCTTGTGCCCTGAACATAGGATCAGGGCACGCCATGGTGTATGCCTATGGTCCTGATAGGTAAACTGGATCCCCATTCATGAATTTTCCAGCCGACGATTACCAAGATATCCGTGAAGGCGTGCGGGCGCTCTGTGAGAAATTTCCGCCCGAATATCACCGTAAGGTCGACATGGAGAAGTCCTATCCGGAGGCG
>JBCCEP010000434.1:0-3403 GCA_039030215.1 Pseudomonadota bacterium | reverse complement strand
GCTAAGCCAGGGCAGGCTCAAATCCGCATCGCAGATTCCCGACAATATGTCTCGTGTTACGGGACCAGTGAATATTTGGCAGGAAAATTCGTCGGTTTTGTCAATTAGGCTAAGCGATCCATCTTTCGGCAAGTGTTTTTGCAGCCATTCGAAATCATGCCATTGCGCGGTAGCAGCAGTGATCAGAAGGATCTCGTTTTCCGCAAATCGAACCATCGACATCTCGGTAACAACCCGGCCGTCATCATCGGAAAAATAGCCAAGGCCAATCCTGCCGACCTTGGGTATCCTTCCGGTAATCTGCTCGGCCAACCAGTCGGCAGCACCTTCTCCGCTAAGCGCATATCTTGAAAAACCCGCCAGATCGAGAATACCCGCAGCGTCCCGGACCGCCAGACACTCCTCGCGCACCCTCGGAAACCAGGGACCTTGCCGTTTCCAGGTCTGTGTTGCCTCCTCGGACGTATCATCACCTGACTTTGCAAACCAGTTGGCGCGCTCCCAGCCATTATAGGCACCAAGCTGCGCACCCATATCGACAAGTTTCTGATGGATCGGCGAATGCTTCTTTTCGCGGCCTGCCGGCCAGGCATGATGCGGGAAATGCATCGCATATTCGTGGCCATAGACTTCCATGCCCTTTGCGACGCAATAATCATGATCGCAATAGGCCGTAAACCGGCGTGGGTCACACGACCACATGTCCCATTCGGTTTGACCTTCGGTAATCCACTCGGCCAGCACCTTGCCGGCGCCACCGGCCTGGCAGATGCCGAAGGTGAAGACGCAGGCTTCAAATGCATTCGGCACACCGGGCATCGGCCCGATCAACGGATAGCCGTCCGGAGTGTAGGGGATGGGACCGTTGATGGTTTTGTAAAGACCCGCCGTACCAAGGATCGGCACACGTTCAATAGCATCATTGATATACCATTCCAGACGGTCCAGATCGTCGGGAAACAATTGGAAGGAAAAATCCTCTGGCATCGGATCGTCAGCATCAGCCCAATGCGCGCGGCAATTACGCTCATAAGGCCCTAGATTCATGCCGTTCTTTTCCTGACGCAGATAGTAGGAACTGTCGACATCGCGCAGCAGGGGCAATTTACCGCCGGTCTCTTCCGACCATTCAACAATCTCGGGGATATCGTCAAACAGCATATATTGATGGCTCATCACCATCATCGGCAGATCGCGTCCGAACCACTTGCCGACTTCATGCGCATAATATCCGGCGGCGTTCACCACATATTCGCATTCTATCTCACCTTCAGGCGTCGAAATGATCCAGGATTCCCCTTCCCTTTTAACGCCGGTAGCTGGACAGAACCGCACGATTTTTGCGCCAAGATCGCGCGCGCCCTTCGCCAATGCCTGCGTCAATTGTGCGGGATCAATGTCGCCATCATAGGGGTCATAGAGTGCGCCAGTGAGATCATGCGTCTCGACAAACGGATATCGCGACCGGATTTCATTCGGACCCATGATATCGAGATCCATACCCTGATATCGGCCCATCCCCATAACACGTTTGAATTCCTGTAACCGCTCTGGTGAATGGCCAAGCCGTACCGACCCGGTGACATGGTAATTCATCGGGTAATCGACCTTGTCGGCCAGACCGCGATACATTTCAGCCGAATAACGCTGCATGTTCATGATCGACCAGCTTGAAGAAAATGTCGGAACATTTCCGGCGGCATGCCAGGTGGACCCAGCTGTAAGCTCGTTCTTTTCGAGAAGCACACAGTCCGTCCAACCGGACAGGGCAAGATGATAAAGGGATGATACGCCAACGGCACCGCCGCCAATTATGACCACCCGCGCGCGTTGGGGAATTTTCGCCACCGGCCAAACCTTTCAGTTTTTTGCCGAAATTATCATAGCAGAGGCCGCTTTAATCAATTCTGGCGCCAGGACTTTATTAATCGGAATTTTCGATTAGTCTACAATTTCGGAGGCAGAAAACATGCAAATAGAACCGCTCGAAACGTTTCTGGATCTGATGGAGACAAACAGCTTCAACGGAACAGCAGCGAGGCTCGGAATCACGCAGTCAACGGTATCCGCCCGCATAAAAGTGCTTGAGGCATCTCTGGGAAAGAAACTTTTCACGCGAAGCCGTGCGGGCACCAAGCCGACAGTTGCTGGACAACGCTTCGCCGACCACGCGCGTGCCATGCGCCATGAATGGAATGAAGCCCAGCGTGCGCTGGAAACCTCAAGAAACTTTTCCCGTTCCATGCGAATTGGGATGCAGAGCGATCTGGCCGATCAACATATCGGAATGTGGGTATCCACCTTTCGCAATATGCTGCCGGAGACTGCTTTCCATATTGAGCCGGATTATTCCACGCAAATGTGTGCTGATCTGCTCGCCGGCAAGATCGACTTTGCGGTGCTGTTTACGCCAAAACACGTCCCGGACATTCATTATGAAAGTATTGGTGAAGTCCGATACCGCCTGGTCAGCGATCACGGAGCAACACTCGCAGAAATTGATCCGGCAAGTTACATATTTGCCGATTACTCGCCCCTGTTCGACAGGGCCCATCGTCAAATCCTTCCAGGATTTACAAACACGGCAATTGCCAGCGGCCAGAACGCGGCAATATGCAACCTGCTCCTGGTCCTTGGCGGGTCAGCCTTTGTTCTCGAAGAGACCGCGGCGGAACTGATCGAGGGTGGAAATTTCAGACAGGTCGAGGATGCTGATCCGATATCTCAACCGGTATTCATCGCGGTCCACATCCGCAATCGACATTCCCACGTCCATATGAAAATGGCTGCGATTATGCGCAGCCATTTTGCAGAGCTAAAATAGTGGTTGAGTCAGCGAGTACCGTCAGCTCGTCACCATATCCGCAGCTTTTATACCGGCTACCTGGACAGGCTTCTTCATTGCGTCGCGGCGGAACGGTTCGCCCAGCTCCTGATTGATCATCGCTTCAATCAAGGTGGTCTTGCCCGCCTTCTGATCCTTCAGTGCCTGATCAAGTGCGTCGGTAAGCTCATCCATGGTGCGGGCAACAATACCATTCAAACCACAAGCCTTTGCAATTCCTGCATATGAGACCTGCTCATCCAGTTCTGTTCCGACAAAGTTGTCGTCAAACCAAAGCGTCGAATTCCGCTTCTCCGCGCCCCATTGATAGTTGCGGAAAACAATCTGGGTGATTGCCGGCCATTCCTCACGCCCGATCGCGGTCAGTTCGTTTACCGCAATACCGAAGGCGCCATCTCCGGCGAAACCGACGACCGGAACATCCGGACATCCGATCTCGATTTTGCCATTTTTTCCAAGGTCTTGCATGACGCCGAGGGCGACGGTGGATTTGCCACAACCGGACTCTCCCACCAGGCCCATGGCCTCACCCGGTTGGACGGTACAGGAGAAATCCAT
>JBCCEP010000433.1:0-3407 GCA_039030215.1 Pseudomonadota bacterium | reverse complement strand
TTCCCTTTTTCAAGCGCTCGGCCTGATCCAGTAAGCGGGTATTAGCCTTCAAAATATCGATAGAGAAAGTAGAAAAACCCGGTTCCCACGGCAGCAGCAGCAATCGTCGCGGTCCGGGTCGTCCTTTCCGAAGCATTGAGCCACATCACGGTCATCATGGTGACATAGCTGAAAACCAGCACGATGATGAACCATGCCATCATGTGACCTGCGCCGAATGTGCCTTGCCTATGCATGACGTTGAGCGCCTCTCATATTTTTCTATCTATCCCGCATTTAGGCCTTGGGCCAGACAAGGCGACCGGCATGCGGACCGCTGGGTGAATGCGTGACATATTCGAGCACATGCCGACCCTGCCAGTTCTCGTTTCTGTCAGCCTCGACGAAGCGGGGCTCGAACGTGAATTCCCCCTCGGGCAGGTCGGTAAACTCCCACAAGACGCCATGCTTGGGCCAACCGGCAATGGAAAGCAGCTTACGGCCGCGGATCATGCCTCGGGTCACCGATACCCGGGCAAACCGTTCAGCGCGGTACCAGCGGGCAAGCTCGATCTCGTCTTCCGGCGTATTTGCGTTGTAATTACCCAACTGCATTGCTGGCGGCGGCCCCATGCCGTAGGGAAGCGCACGTTGTTCCGGCGCATTGACAACCTGCTCCTCAATGAACACGGCACTGCGGTAGTTCTCGAATGCCGCCAGTCGGTCAGCATGGGTTTCGGCCAGCGCGTCGACCGCATTATCAGGCCCGAAGAACACTTCAGGTGACGCTGCCGCCGTAAGGATCACGTTTTGCCAACCGGTCGGAACGGCTGGATCCGTCGTCTCTTTCTTGGGCGGGGCACCGTCAATATAGGGTTTGTCCTGATGTTTGACGATGTCATAGTGCCCGACCCAGGCAACGCCCTGGGCTGCGCGCATGGCCGGCAGGTAAGTCTCGTGCAGCCATGCCCAGCACTCGGCCTTGGACGCTTCGGATAGGTCAAACCATTCCGCCTTGATAACTTCACCCATCTACAAAATCCTCTTGGAAAACAACTTGATTGGACGCAGAGCGATCATCGCCGTTTCACAGCAATTCAATCCTTTTGCCCGCAATTGTCATGAATATTGCCAACTACGAAGGAGCTCGGGTTCCAAACTGACAGACTGTTTGTGTGCGCTGCTATTCGGCAGCAACTTGTTTGCCGCGTTCGGCTTCGCCAACCTCGGCAAAGCTTCCGGCAAAGGCTTCGATATCCTCTATTGAGAGACCTTCCACCGCGTTCCATTGCTTGCGATTGTGATCCGGGCTCTCAAGATCCGTCCAGAAACTGTCGTTCAACCGGTTGATCATGTTGAACATCGCGCACGCCATCGAGATCTCGACAATCTCGGTGTCCGTGAAATTGGCCTTCATATTGTTCCAGGCCTCGCTATCCCGCTGCGCAGCATTCTTGGTCATGGCTTCCGACCACGCAATCGCCGCCCGGTCACGTTCGTCAAATAGCGGGCTGGTCTTGTAGCTGTCATCCATCAGTGCTTCGAGTTCTTCCTCCGTCATGCCAAGTCCCTGGCCAAATACGGAAGTGTGTGCCGTACAGTAGCTGCAGGCATTGACCATGGATGTCTTGATACAGGCAAGGCCACGCAGTCTGGGATCAGTCGTGGCGCCAAGTCCAGGCTGCCGAACGGAGGCAACGAGGCCGCCAAACCAACGTGCGATATAGGGGCTGTGCGTCGCCAGAATTCTTTGTAGGTTGGCCGTACGGCCCAGAAACCGGTCAGAACCTTCATATACGAGCTTGGCGGTGCCCGTTGCCTCCTCGTGACTAAGTCCGCTCAACCGCTGTGCCATGATCCGTCTCTCCCATTCGTTCCAATCAATCCAAAAACTGCCGACATCCGGATTGCCAGCCTCTTAATATCAGATTGTGCTAATTGAGCCCTCGAAGCAAGGCTGTGCCGCGACATGTTGGCGATCTCACATAACAAAAAATGGCTGAAGGTATTGAGTCAGATATTTTTCTGATGGCTGACGCGTTAGTCCACCAAGTGAAACCAATGTACGAGCTGCGAGAATAGACATGCGGCCAGTCGGTAGTTTAGGTTAACGTCTCCCTGACAATCCGCCCTACGCTGTAGGGATCAGAGTTATTACAGATGGTAGAGCTATATCGACGTATTTGGATTGTCACCGGTCGACAGCAGATAATACTTATAGTTCTGTCTCTTCTCGTTGCCGCGCTGGCCGCTGCCCCCCTCCAGTTCCAGAAGGACATTATCAACGGCTTGAGCGAATCCATGCAAATGCAGCAATTGGTGTTGCTTTGCGCTGGCTACATGGCGGTGTTGGCGCTGAGCAGCAGCCTGAAATTCGCTATGAATTATCGCAGCGCGATTCTGAGCGAGTGGGTTATCAAGCGAATTCGAAATTTTATCTATGAAGACAATCTTGGCCCTGAAAGCGAGACCGACAAGGCACGGGGAACCATTGTCACCATGATCGCTGCCGAGGCGGAAGAAGTCGGCAATTTTGCGGGCGAGGCGCTTGCTACACCGCTACTCCAGCTGGGCATATTGGTGAGCGTCACCCTCTTTGTCGCAGTTTCCCAACCTTACCTCGGTCTGTTTGTTGTCGGCGTGATTGTGCCCCAGGCTGTGCTTGTGCTGACCCTTCAAAAATTCATCAATCGAAGAGTGGCCCAACGGGTAAAGGTCCTGCGCCATTCGACCGGAACCATCTCTGCGCAAAAGGTCAAGGAAGTGCAACAGGCGGTCATTGACGATTTCAATGAAATATTCGAGACGCGGCGGCACATTTTCAAGCTGAAATTTTCCATGAAGTTTGCGATCAACCTGCTTCAGGGCGCAGGCATTGTCGGAATATTGTTGATCGGCGGGATCATGTTCCTGGATGGCAAGACGGACATCGGCACGGTTGTGGCATCGTTGACCGCGCTCGCCAAGGTCAACGATCCGTGGCGCGCACTCATTGCCTTTTACCGGAACCTCAGCACGGTTCGGGTCAAATTCGATCTGCTTGTTGGTAGCTGATGGGTTCCAAAAACCAAAAGAATGCGGCATGGATATTTGAACCCCGCTCAGCTATTTTCGCACGGCGGTCGTAAGCCGCGCAGTCCTTCCTGAGTCTGAACCGGTTGAAACTGGGCTTATGGTGAGGTTTGAAAATCATCAAAAGAGCCACCTCTGGCCTTCAGTCAGAATAATGAAATACCAGTTTGTCAAAACAATATTGAATTCAGTTTGCGATCATCAATGCGATATATAAATAATATATATTCATATCGAAAATTAAAAATAATCAAATTACTTGGTTCAGATTCTGTAGTTCACATTAATACCGAAAAAGTTGATAAAACGCATGGAAGAATATATCCATTGGTAAATTATTTTAATATCGATCTGGG
>JBCCEP010000432.1:0-3410 GCA_039030215.1 Pseudomonadota bacterium | reverse complement strand
GATCGCTGCAATGGTAAGTGCGATTTCAAGGCGCGCAGCCTCCATCAGGTCGATCACTGTGTCAGGTTGTGGAAAACCGACATCGTAATCTGTTGCTTCCAGCCCAACGGCATCGGCGTCCTGGAGTACGGCAACGACTGAACGTGCGCGGGCATTTGGCTGCAATTCCTCATCCAGCCAAATCAATTCCCGGTTTTTACTATAGTGGTCGGATACCGCTTTGGAAATTTCCGGTTCCGCCATAATCGACAATTCGCCAAAGGCGCGCGAAATCCGGTCGAAATCTGTCTCGACCACATATTCAGGCGAAATGGATCCGGTGGGCTGGGGATCGGTGGCGACTTCGTTACCGCTGTCTGCTGTGACCGCTGCCTGTTGTGGTTGTGGTGTCTCATCGGCGGCGCTGGTGTCCACAAAGGTCAGGGGGGCAAGGTCCATCCGGACCAGTTTTTCAGCCTTGTAATTGTATACCTTTGGCGCGCTTATCTTGATGGTTTCCACCGGCACCAGGGCGCGTTCCCGGCGCAACCTCTGCTGAACAAGGTTGGGGAAAAGCGCTTCGAAAAAATTCTGCGGTCTTTCTGATCCGACTGCCGTGCGTTGAACCTGTGCATACGCCGCACCATCAATTGCCATGGGTGCGAATACAGAAAAAGCGGTGGCAAGTGCCAGCGATTTCAGTGTTTTTTTCTGTGGGAGAAAGTTCATGAGCCAGCCATTTCGGTATCAGAAGTGTTTTTCTTTACGCGAATATCCGTTTCATTTAATCGATTGCAAGGCCTAAGCGCTCACATTGGCGCGATCACTTGGATAACGTTACGGAATTTTTCGCAGTATGGGAAACTTGCAACATGATTTCGAACAATTCCGTTAACGCGATAAAATTTGCCAACAAAATCCCGTGAGTCGCATTTAGTTATTGCAGGAATCAATCACAAGCTTGCTTGACCATCAGGCCTGGCGCGTGAAACCATCGGAAGGATAGACTATGGATCTTTACAGCAAAGCAATTTTCACCGTGATCGCGATCAGTCTGGCGGCAATCGCCATTCAGGGCAGCATCCCGAAAGCCAATGCAGTTGGCGAAGGCTGCGGATTGAAACCGGATCGTCCGTGCTTTGTCACGACCCCTTTCGACGTCGACAGACGCAATTTTGATCCATTGGCCGTTCAGATTGTCAAGTAATACCATCCTTACAGTTGAAGCTTGTTTGGAAGACAGTATGGAAATCGAAAGCGTCGCGATAATCGGTGCCGGCGTGATCGGAGCCGGATGGGCTGCCCGCCTGATCGAAAATGCGATTGGCGTGAAAATCTACGATCCTTCGCCTGAAGCTGAAGACCGGTTGGCGCGTGTATTAGAGAATGCGGAGCGTGCCTATGCGAAGCTGACCATGGCCGCTCGCCCTGAGACGGGTCAGATAACAATCTGCAAATCCATTGCTGACGCGGTCGGCAATGCAGATTGGGTGATTGAATCAGTGCCGGAACAATACGACCTCAAGATTGCAGTGCTTGAGGAGATTGAGGCCGAGGCGCCTGCAAATTCAATCATTACATCGTCGACGAGCGCGATTGCGCCAAGCCGGTTGCAGCAAGGCATGAGTAATCCAGAGCGTTTCTTCGTTGCCCACCCTTTCAACCCTGTCTATTTGCTGCCGGCTGTTGAAATTGTGGCCGGAGCTGCCACGAGCCATCAATCGGTCAAAGGCGGCATATCTTTCCTCTCTTCAATCGGCATGAAACCGGTTCAGTTAACTAAAGAAACGGATGGTTTTGTCGCGAGCAGGTTGCTCGAAGCAATATGGAAAGAGGCGCTGCACCTGGTCGACAGGGATGTCTGTACCACCGATGAGCTCGACGAGATCATCCGGAACGGGTTTGGTCTGGTATTTGCCCAGATGGGCATGTTCGAGACGTTCCAGCTCGCGGACGGGTCCGAAAATGTGGCTGTCACTAAAGGCGTTTCGCAGATAGAGCGTCAACCTACCCCGCACAGCTTGTTCGAGCTTGAACGGATCCGCGATGACAACCTTGTTGCGATCCAGCAGGCACTGAAGGCCAATGAATGGGGTGCAGGCCTTGTTCTGGGGGAATATGAGAAGAAGCTGTTTGATGCGGGTGCTGCGAAATCGGATGGAAGTGATTATTCAAAACCGATCGTCACGCTCGAACGCCGGGTGCCGCCCGACTGGACGGATTACAATAACCACATGAACGAAGCCCGGTATCTGCAGTGTTTCGGTGATGCGACCGATGCCTTTATGCGGATGATGGGTGTTGATGCGGACTATATCGAAAAAGGCATGTCCTTCTTTACCGTCGAGACGCATATTCGACACCTGGAAGAAGTCCGGGTGAACGAGCCGATATTTGCCACTACACAGCTAATCGAGGCTGGCGGCAAGAAGATGCATGTTTTCCATCATCTCTATCACAAGGACGGTACGCTATTGGCCACCGGCGAACATCTGCTCCTACATGTCTCCTTGAAAGAACGGGCGACTTGCGAGCCCGCTGCAGAGGTCCGTTCAAATCTGGATGAAGTGGCTAAGGCACATGCAAACCTGCCAGTCCCTGAGGGGCTCGGACGGGCTGTCGGCCAAAAACGAAGCTAAGCCCGGCCCTGCATAATCGTTCGCGAGAGGCGTCGGGGGAGCAGGAATGTCGCATCCTGCTGATGCGAAAATCGATATTGCGTGAGATAGTCGGGGTGTAGCGCTGCCGAAGTGATGGTGAAAGCGCCTGTTCCAATTAACAAAACGGCAGTTTGTACGCCGCTTCAGTTTGGTCGACCGGAGTTTGCAGCCATGGCGTTCCGTCCGAATCCGCTACTGTCGATAGTTTCGATTCTCACCTCAATGACGTTAAGCGCAATCGGCAGCGGCATGATGTTTGCCTATGTCCCGTTCACGCTGGCATCCGAAGGCTATCCGGAATGGATTGCCGGGTCGGCTGTTACCGCGATTGCAGCAGGCGGCATCCTGGGATGTCTGCTTGCCGGGCCGCTGATCCGCCGGGTCGGCCATGCGCGCATGTATGCGTGTTTTGCGGCATTGATCATTCTGTCGACCGGCCTGATCGGCTTGGGCGTCATACCCTATGCATGGCTTGGATCAAGATTCATCTACGGCATTGCCGCCAATGGCATATTCATCGTGACGCAAAGCTGGCTTAATTACTCCAGCGACAATAGCTGGCGTGGCAAGGCTATGTCGGTCTTCTACATGATGTTTATCATCGGTATGGGCTTCGGCTCGTTCCTGTTCGGCATGCTGCCGGATAATGGGGCGAATGCACCGGTGGTCGCCATCCTGTTCTATGCCTGTGGAATCCTGCCCATCGGCCTGACACGGCTGGCGACACCGCCACCGCCGGAAAAGACCGAAATCGACCTTCGCACCACCTGG
>JBCCEP010000431.1:0-3411 GCA_039030215.1 Pseudomonadota bacterium | reverse complement strand
GGCTCAATGCAGCATGCTCGGACGCAACCGATGATGGATCTCTGGCGCAGCGGGTGCGTGCCTATGCTGATGAAGCGCTGGAAGATCTGCTTTCGCGCAAGTCGCGCTTTTCCGGTCTCGGCACGTTTGAGCAAACCCATTTACGGCTCGATCATGACGGATTCGAACTAAACGGTTTCGATGTTGCACCGGGCGCCAAGTCAAAGCCGCTGGTGATGACCTTCAAGCAACCGAACGAGATCATCGGAAATCACATCGCGAAATATCAGGCGATGAAGCTGTCCAAGATGTTGATGGCCTATGATTTCGATCGGCAGCTCAATCCCTTTGTTGAACTCGGCGGTTTCCTGTTCACCTTTATCGGTGACGGCGCGCCCGGTACCGGCAAGACCATCCTGATCCAGATGATGGCCGGCATGATCAATGATTACTGCCAGGTTGCCGGTTACGGATTTACTTATGAGAATTTCGGTGTCGACCAGATTTCCTCCTATCAGGGAAAATCGGGCCAGAACTGCAAGCAATTCATCAATAATGTCATCAATCCGCGGACCATCGGCTTTGGAACGGTTGACGACATCGACCAAATTGCCGCCAAGCGTTCCGATGATCGCGCTTCGGCCGGTCAGCAGGAAGTGACCGCCGTGCTGATGGAGAGCTTTGCCGGTGCCACAACTGTCGTGCGTGGCAATTGCAGTTTCGGAATGTTTTCCAACTGTCCGGAAAATGTCGATGATGCATTGCGGCAACGAGCCGGTGCACGCTGGTTGGTTGATGGTCCGCAGACGCGTGATGACTACATCGATATCTTCGTGCTGTTAGCCGGGAAAAATCACAGTATTCCATTGGGCAAGCACGATCTCTTCGAAGCGCAGGTCATCCAGAGGGCGGTTTCGGAGGCCTATGACGCTCACTCCAAGCCCAAGGAAGAAGGTCTAATTGCAGTTTATGAGCGGTTCATGGATCAGAACGGCAAGCTCAAGACCATGTCCGATATTGGTGACTATCTGCACCGGATCAAGCTTGCAGAGCCACGATTTACCGGCAGGGCAATCAAGAACATTACCGACGCAATAAAATTGCGGGCCATGGATATTGAATTGCCGGATGACTGGTTCGAGAAGCCGGAAAACTTCATGCACAAATCCTATGACGACAAGAAAGCCATGATCGAGGAATTGCGCGGCCCGTTCAACATCGAGATGGTGATGCAGGAAATCAACCGCTACGCCGATTCCGAATTCCGTTATTCCGACAAGGCGGATGATGCTGCCGTTTCGGAATTAATCCGGCGCCAGCGTCAGCAGGAGAAGGCGGTCAAGCGGATCGGCGAGATGAAGGAAGACGGCCACTGGGACGTGTGAATCCTTGAAGACTGGTCGAATACAGAACCTGCTGCCAAGTTGAAATCCCATCGATTTACGTCTATATTCCTAGCTAAGCTAGCTTAGCTAGGAATAGTCATGGCTGAATTTGGTGTATTTGAAGCAAAAAACAGACTGAGCGCGTTACTGGAAATGGCTGAGCGTGGCGAGGAAGTCGTCATAACGCGCAACGGCAATCCTGTTGCGCGTCTGGTTGATATCAACCAGACGGGCGCATCAGGTGATGTAGCTTCTGTCGCCAACGACATTCGCGAAATGCGCAGTAATCTTCCCGACGACGTGCTCGATGGCATAACGATCAAGGAAATGATTGAAGAGGGGCGTCGTTGAAGATTGTCATCGATGCCTCCGTTGCCGCCGCTTGGTTCCTGCCGGATGAGCAGGCTGACTATGCCGATTCTGTCCTGTCTGCGCTTCCCAAAACCGGCGCAGTCGCTCCGCCTCTATTCAAATTGGAGATTGCAAATGTTTTCACGATTGCTGTCCGGCGCGGACGAATAGAATCCTGGTTTCGGACGAATGCCCTCGACAAATTGAACCGCCTGCACTTCGAATTCGATGACAAAGGCTATGAAACGGTCTGGCAGACGGTGCCGGATATTGCAGATGAATTTAGTTTGAAAATTTACGATGCGCTATATCTCGAACTAGCCCAAAGGCGGAACTTGCAGCTTGCAACGCTGGACAGGAAACTCATTGATGCCGCGCGCAAGGCGGGAACAGTTATTTTTGGCGTTAGCGGGTGATACTTCCGGAACGCACGTTTCCAGCCGAGTGCGCCTACTAGCAGTGTTAGTTACAAATCCGGTAAACTCAGCTTTGCCATTCTACCGCCGTCAACCGTCCAAATCTGGCCGGTCACGAAAGCTGCCTCCGGTGAGGCAAGCCATGTTACAAGACTGGCGATTTCCTCAGCTTTTCCGGTTCGGCCCACGGGATGAATATCCCCGATTTTTTGGCGGAACTGTTCGGGATCGCCCAGGCTTTCAATAAATTCATCGTTGAGTTCGGTATCAATCCAACCCGGCGCGACCGCATTGCAGCGGACGCCGTCCGGACCATGATCAACAGCAATCGCGCGGGTAAGACCATGAAGGCCTGCCTTTGAAGCACAATAGGCGGCATGGCGTGGATTGGAGCCTAGCCCTTCGATCGAACCGATATTCACAATGGTGCCACTGGATTTGATCAAGTGGGGCAGAGCGTGTTTGATCAAGAGAAAGGGAGCGGTGAGATTGACCTGTATCGTTTCGGTCCAGTCCTTTTCACTGAATTCAATCGCATTGCCTTCGCGCATCAGGCCGGCATTGTTGACCAGCACGTCCAATCTGCCGTGGCGTCTTACCACTTCGGAAATTACAGATGATGGCGCGTTTGGGTCCAGGAAATCTGCCTCGATGGAATCAAATGTCTCATCTCTTCCGCGTTGGGCGGTCAAGACCTTTGCGCCGCGGTCTGCAAATCGGTCGGCGCAGGCCTTGCCGATGCCGGACCGGCCGCCAGTGATGAGCACAACCTTGCCAGCAAAATCATTCATCCCACCGGTTTCCCGCCACTAACCTCCAATAACGCGCCGCACATGTAGCGTGCTTCATCGGAAGCCAGGAATACAACCACGTCTGCTATATCTTCCGGCTCGGCGATCCGGCCCAGTGGCACGGAGGCGTTGAGTTCCTCGATCGCCTTGTCGGGATCGAGGCCGCGTGTTTCAAATCCGGTTCGGATCATCGGGGTGTTGACCTCGTTGGGGCAAACGGCATTGACGCGGATGCCCTGATGGGCGTGGTCCATGCCCAGACATTGGGTCAGCGAAGCAACGGCTGCCTTCGACATGACATAGAGGGGATGATTTGGGCCCGGGTGGACGCCCCAGCACGAGGAAGTGTTGATGATTGCACCACCGCCGGCTTCCGCCATGATGGGTATTGCAGCGCGGCAAATCCGAAACGGTGCTTCGACGTTGATTGCCATCGTGCGGCGAAAATCGTCATCGCTGGTCTGATCGATTTTACCGCGGGTTATGATG
>JBCCEP010000430.1:0-3424 GCA_039030215.1 Pseudomonadota bacterium | reverse complement strand
CTGGGTCATGAAGCTGGAATCTCTCCCAGCTGAAGAAAGCGGTGCTTCTACAGGATTCGCCAACTGCACGGAGAAAATCTGACAGAGGACTTCGAGGTCTGTTTCGGTCACGGTTTCGTCGAAGGCGACCGAAACGCTGCCGGAGGAAATCTTGCGCAATAGATAGCCGGAGTTTGCAGCGCGTCTGATGATGTCGTCGGCATCGTCAACTTCCACAGTCACCGTGTCGAAGAAGTTTGTATTGACGGTCTTCAAACCAGCGTCTTCCAGAGCAGCGGCAAATCGAGCTGTTTCGGCATTGATTTGTTTGGCAATTTCAATAAGGCCCTCGGGACCATGCCAGATCGCATAAGCAGCAGCCATGTTGGCAAGCAATGCTTGTGCCGTACAAATGTTGGAAGTCGCCTTTTCGCGCCTGATATGCTGTTCGCGGGTTTGCAGCGCCAGGCGGTAAGCGGGATTTCCCTTGGCGTCGACCGACTGACCTACCAGCCTGCCGGGCATTAGCCGCGTCAACTGGTCTGTCACCGCAATATAGGCCGCGTGCGGGCCGCCATTACCCATGGGTACGCCGAAACGCTGCATGGAGCCGACACAAATATCTGCGCCTTGCTCGGCAGGTGGTTTCATCAATGTAAGCGCGAGCGGATCGCATACGAATACCACCAATGCTCCGGCAGCTTTCGCGGCAGAAACAATGTCGCTGCTGTCTACAATTTCACCAAAAGTATCAGGGAGTTGGACGATGACTGCGGCTGTGTTTTCATCTGGTTGTGCGCCCGTCTCAATTTCACATTCCAGAAGGTCCAGCCGCGTGGCAAGAACATCGAGACTTTGTTGATGCAGGCTGTTGGCAACCACAATCCGATTTTTCCTGGCGCGGTGATGCCTGTGGGCAAGGGCGGCAGCTTCGGCAACGGCCGTTGCTTCGTCCAGAAGGGAAGAATTTGCAACGGGCAGACCTGTCAATTCCGAAACAAGGGTTTGAAAGTGAAACAGGAGTTCCAGCCGGCCCTGGCTGATCTCGGGCTGATAAGGCGTGTAGGATGTGTACCATGCCGGATTTTCAAACAGGTTACGCTTGATGACAGGTGGTACGATGGTTCCGTGATATCCCTGTCCGATCAATGACTTGGCAACAGGCTCGCCTGAAAATTTCTCCCGTAATTCCTTTAGTGCCTGATATTCACCGATGCCGTCAGGGATTTCCAGTTCACGGCCCAATCGGATGGATGCAGGGATGGTCTTGGAGATCAGGGTCTCTATCGATGGAATCTCAAGTTCCTTGAGCATTTCCCGGGTTTCGTGGGCGTCTGGGCCGATATGCCGGTTGGTGAAAGCTACCATTTTAGCGCTTGTCCTGTTGTGTCGTCGTTGTGGTCCGGATTGTATTGGTCTAGGCGATCGAGGCTTCGTAACCGCTGGCGTCCATGAGGCCTTCCAGTTCCGAAGTGTCGGATAGTTTCATCTTGAATAGCCAACCTTCCTTCTGGGCGGAGCGATTAACCAGCGACGGGTCATCGGCCAAGGCCATATTGACTTCGGTTATTTCGCCGGAGACTGGCGCATAGACGTCGGAAGCTGCCTTTACGGATTCCACCACGACGGCGTCATCGCCCTTGGAAACGGTTTTACCGGCTTCAGGTAATTCTACAAAGACCAGATCGCCCAATTGTTCCTGGGCGTGTTCGGTAATTCCGACGATTGCCGTGTCGCCATCGACGGCAATCCATTCATGATCTTCGGTGAAGTAGGTCTTGCTCATGATTTATCTCCGCTATTTCAGTAACTTAGCTTGCTCTTACCGCTTATAGCGGTGCTCAACGAATGGCAGTTTTGCTGTCTCCATTTCAATTTGCCTGCCGCGCAATTCGGCCAGAATCGGTCCTTCATGATCGACGGCGATCAAACCAAGTGCAACCGGATGACCAGCCGTCGGGCCAAACCCGCCTGATGTGACCTCGCCAATCGCATGACCGCCCTGATCGACCAATCTTGCATGGGCACGGACCGGCGCGTTACCGATAGGCTTGAGTCCGATCCGTTTGCGTTTTCTGCCTTCGATGAATTTTTCAGCCAATGCTTCAGCACCGATGAAATTGCCGCCTTCCCGATGGGATTTGGGGATTGCCCAGGCAATGCCTGCTTCCATCGGACTGATGTCCTCGGAGAGATCCTGACCGTAAAGCGGCAAACCTGCTTCCAGCCTCAGACTGTCACGCGCACCCAGTCCGACCGGCAGCACGCGGGTATCTTCCAGAATTTTTTCTGCAAACTTTTCTGCGTCTTGGGGCCGCAAGGCAATCTCAAATCCGTCTTCACCGGTGTAGCCCGAGCGTGCAATCATCCACCCTTCTTCGGTCTCGGCTACCTGCAAGAAGGATAGACCGGAAACATCCAAGCCGCATTTTTCCAGCACAGATTCTGCAGCGGGGCCCTGCAATGCCAGCAGGTTGCGGTCCAAAACGGTCACCTTGCAATCAAAATCCTTGGCCTGGGCATGGATATGGGCCAAATCCTTTTCCGCACAACCGGCATTGCAGACAATCGTATATCGGGTTTCGCCCAGCCTGGTTATGATGACGTCGTCAATTATCCCGGCCTGCTCATTCAGAAAGTAGCAATATCGGGACCGGCCGATTTCCTGATCTTCGGCAGGGTAGGGGCACAGGCGGGATATGAGTGAAGCGGCGCCGGGTCCTTCGAATTCGACCATGACCATATGGGAAATGTCGAAAAGGCCAGCGTTCTTGCGGGTGTTCTCGTGTTCCCTGATGATGCCGGCAGTATAGAAAAGCGGCATTTCATATCCGGCGAAATCGCCAAACTTGGCGCCGAGCTTGCGGTGGAGGTTTTCAAGGGTCAGATGTTTCAATATTCAGGCTCTCAATCACAGTGGGTGTGCTAGCGCACTTGCAGATTCCCGGCTGAAAATATGAGCTCCAGCCAGATCATCTGCCCCTCTGTCCTTAGCCTGAGAGACTCGTATCAGCGCAGATCTGTGATGCGCGATACTTACACCTTCGGCGCGATCATCAAATGAGACGACCGACTTTCCAGAGTGTCCAAATCTGATCACGGTCCTTTTGCCTGAGAGATTATGGGCATTTTCACCTTCGGCGACGGTCCGTTATTTACGGTCCATGCTCTCCCGCGATCATTCCCGGTTGCCCGGAAGACGCGTGAATATAGGTCGAGAATCGCTTTGATGTCCATACCAAGCGGTCTGAACAATATTTTACCATGTATTTGCTTGGGGAATACCCGGCTGTCTTCCCCCCAAACGCCAAGAACCCCGATCCATTTAAGGACCGGGGTTCCTGGAGAGAAAGGGATGTTGATCCCTTTGAAGCTTTGGGGGTTTCCTGAGAAGAAACCCCCTGTTGGGCCCTTTCGGGTCCTGCGCACTTGAAGGTCGGGCCGT
>JBCCEP010000429.1:0-3424 GCA_039030215.1 Pseudomonadota bacterium | reverse complement strand
TGGCTGAACGCGGACGTGAAACATTGCGGCATGGCCCAATGAAGCCGATGGGACTTACCAATGCCCATGACCCGGACACCAAGCCATATGCGGTCGTTCAACTGCGCCAGGACAATGCACTTGGAACGCTCTACAATATGGACGGCTTCCAGACGAAACTGAAATATGGTGCGCAGACAAAAATCTTCAGAATGATTCCGGGCCTGGAAAATGCCGAATTTGCCCGGCTGGGCGGACTGCATCGCAACACATATCTGAATTCACCCAAACTGCTGGATGACCGGCTTCAACTCAAACACCGCCCCGGCTTGAGATTTGCCGGCCAGATCACCGGTTGCGAAGGCTATGTGGAGTCGGCGGCAATCGGGTTGATCGCAGGACGGTTGGCTGCGGCGGATTTGCTTGGCCTGGACTACTCCCCGCCACCCAAGACCAGCGCCACCGGTGCCATTATCGATCACATCACGACCGGGCATGTTGCCTATGACGAGGATGGGAGCAGTAATGAGCGCTCGAAGCGATCCTTCCAGCCAATGAATGTCAATTTCGGACTTCTTCCGCCAATAGAAACGCCGCGCGAGCAGGATGGGAAGCGGTTGAAAGGCAAGGAGAAAGCGTTGGCCAAGAAAAGGGCAATGAGTGCGCGCGCGCTGCGTGATTTCGAGCAATGGCTGGATAATCATGGCCAGCGAGAAGCTGCCGAGTGACGACCTGCTGATTTCTAGAAAATAATTCCGCAATTTGTGAAGTTATTCGAAGCTTCGTGACTGCAAATTGCCGAGCGCAACAGATAAAACACATCGGTTGATTTACCCCAAGATAGAAAGCGAAAACCACCATGCTGATGCCACGAAAGAAAACACCCGAACTTTCAGTACCAACCCTGGACCACGGGCATTTCGACCTTTCCGGTGAAACGTCCGAACGAGGAATTGTCATATGTTTCTATCGCGGCCTGCATTGTCCGATTTGTGCCGGCTATCTTACAGAACTCGAACGCCTGACACCGGAATTTGCAGAACGTGGTGTCACCACGCTTGCACTCAGCGTCGACGGTGAGGAACGCACCAGGGCGATGGCCGACAAGATTTCCGCCAAGGAGCTGCGGTTTGGCTACGATCTGGATCTGAAAGTCGCGAAGGAATGGGGTCTTTACATCTCCACGTCGCGCGGAAAGACCTCCATCGGCATCGAGGAGCCTGCCCTGTTTTCAGAGCCGGGCCTTTTCATGGTCACCCCTGAACAGACGCTCTATTACGGATCCACTCAAACCATGCCGTTTGTTCGGCCGCATTTCTCCGAACTGGTCAAAGCGCTCGATTTTGCCATCGAAAAGAACTACCCCGCGCGCGGGGAATATGACGGCGAAGTCTAATTGCCCTTCCTTGCGGCCGTTCAGGGCGACCAGCCCTGTTCGGCCATTTCAAATCCTGAAAATTCGAAACCCGGCGAAACCGTGCACCCGACCAGGGTCCATTCGCCAGTAGTCGTCGCCGACTGCCAATATCCTGCCGGAATGACGATCTGCGGCGACTGGCCAGCCGACAGCTCAATACCGAGCAGCTTGCGTTCAATCGGAGTCGCTTCTTTCTCGGCGATGCGTAATTCGAGCGGCGCACCAGTGTAAAAGTGCCAGATCTCGGAAGCATCAACGCGGTGCCAGTGCGAGGTTTCACCTGCTTTCAGCATAAAAAGGATCGCGGTGCCGACGCTTCTTCCATCCACGGAATTTTCATCTCTGAACGTCTCCCGGAAATGTCCGCCTTCAGGATGCGGCGAGAGATCGAGCCTTGATATCAATTCCTGGGCAGACAGATTTTCCATGACTGTGGTTTCCCTAGCTATCCTACATGGCTTTGAAGCCAAAAATCCCGGCGCGCCACATCGACCATTGCCTGCGAAGCTGACCTGGTTCCGGGACATTGTGAAACAGGTCTTTGCCCGCCTTTTCTATCACATTCAGCGTAACCGGAACGACGGCCAGCAGAATGAAGAGGTGTCGAAGCGATTTGTCCAGTTTGTTGATGGCATCAATTGCCGAGGCGTAATGATCGCGAGCAAACCCAAGCATAATCGCGATCGTATTCAGGTGGCGCTCATCCGGCTCCTCGGACAGCCAACTCTCCGCGGTCAATCCGGCCGCCGTCAGAATATCCTGCGGAACGTATATGCGTTGGCGAACCCTAAAGGCGGCGGTTACCTTCAGTAATTGGGTTACGGCAATAGCCACACCAGCATGGCCGCATGCATCCGCCAACTCCCGACCGGGTGAAGCGCTGGCGCATAACGCAATCAGGTTCATCAAGGCCGAAGTCGTCTCGCCACAATACGCCTCAAGCGTGGCCTTGTTCGGCATCGGATCGCTGTAAAGATCAAAAACACGGGCATCCAGACAGGCCAGGAATGTTTGTCTTGGCAGGTTGTGTTTGTCGATTGCCGCCAGTAATTCAGCCGCGACTTGATTATTTCCGTGCTCCCGGGAAAGGGAAATCACCTCGCGCCACCATTGCAATCTGATTTCGCCGGGTAGCGGTTCCGAAACCAGTTCGGCAATCCGGGCTGTCTCGGTACCGAATGCATAAATCGCACTGGCGTCCCGTCGTAATTCTTCCGGCAGATAGAGACAGGCGAGATAGCGATCGAGATCCAAATCATGAAGCGCATCAAGGCTGGCGTTCTGAGCAGATACCATACCGTTCAGACAGCCAACAAGGCAGCGGCGACGGCCCTGTTTTCAGACAGCAATACGTTGAAGGTGCGCACGGCTGCGCCAGTACTCATGGAATCTGCCGAGATAGCGTGTTCACGGAACAGCTCCCGAAGTTCCGGATCGATCGGAACCAGATCGATCCCGGTGCCGAGGAGCAGTATCTCCACCTCGTCGGCTTCGGCTTCGAGTTTATTGAACGCTTCCGGCTTGAGATCGGCAAGCCCCGTAACGTTCCATGCATAAATTCCGGACGGCAGACAAAGAAGGCTGCCAGTGTGACTCATTTCGGCAAATCTGAACTTGCCATTGCCATAGGCATCAATCGGCGCACGACCGGGAAAATGCGCTTCCTTGATTTCCAAGCCTTTCATTGGCAAATCGCCTTGCGATTAGCTGGTCCGGTAATCCCGAAGTCGGTGTTCACAATCAGCTTGTGGTTTTCGATGCCGATTCCTCAACCTTGCCGTAGGGTGATGCTGCTTCCATGCTGGATGCCCCAATCTGACCCGGGCGCAGTTTGAACAGGATCAAAACCGGTGCCGCAACGAAAATCGAGGAATATGTACCGACGAATACGCCAAAGATCATCGCAAAAGTGAAGGATGCAAGCACCTCGCCGCCGAGGAAATAAAGCGAGAACAGAGCCAGCAATGTCGTCACCGAAGTCAGGATCGTCCGCGACAACATCTGGTTGATCGACATGTTCAACAGATC
>JBCCEP010000428.1:0-3435 GCA_039030215.1 Pseudomonadota bacterium | reverse complement strand
CATGACCGCCGTACGCTGACCGCATTTGCAGATCCTCAGATTATTCAATCTGAAAGTTGACGAATGCACCCGGCCCAAGTGGCAGGTCGAAACCGACCCACACTAGTATGATCAACACACCCATTATCATCATCCAGATGGAGTAGGGGATCATCAGCGCCATAAGGCTGCCAATACCGAAATCCTTGTCCCATCGCTGGCAGAATATCAGTATCAGCGGAAAGTAGACCATCAGCGGCGTAATTATGTTGGTCGCTGAGTCGCCGATGCGATAGGCCGCGGTGGCCGTTTCAGGGCTGATATTCAACAACATCAGCATGGGCACAAGGATCGGTGCCAGCAGCGCCCATTTGGCGGATGCTGAGCCGACAAACAAATTGATGAATCCGCTAAGAACCAGCAAGCCGGCAAGGAGAAGCGGGCCCGGCATATTGGTCCAGCGCAAGAATTCGGCTCCGTCGATAGCCAGGATCAGACCAAGATTGGACCAGACGAACATGGCGACGAAGTGGGCAGCGATAAATGCCAGGACCAGGTAGTAGCCCATTTCGGACATGGATTCCGACATTTTGGCGACAAGATCCCGGTGGGTCTTGATGCTACCGGTCCGGGCGCCATACACCCACCCACAGGCTAAGAAAAGGATGAAGAAGCCGGCAACAAGTGATTGATAGAACGGTGTCAGGCGCGCTTCCGGCCGGGCATTGTCGTCAATCAGTGCGGTGCCTGGCCCAATGGTCAGAACGATCCACACAGCTATGACGGCTGCTGCGGCGAGAGCAGCCCGGCGAAGGCCGCTCTTTTCGATATCGGTTATCGGTCCGGTCAGGCCTTCATCCTCGCCTTCCGGCGCCTCACCGCTCCAGGTGCCAAGGCGAGGCTCGATTACCCGGTCCGTGACATACCAAATCACCGGGAGGTAGATGAAGAACAGCGCCATTATGACATACCAGTTTCCGGCGATATTGGCTTGCCACTCCGGGTCAAGGATTTCGGCGCCTGCTTGGGTGATGCCAAACAGGAGTGCATCAAGCTGACCCGGAAACAGATTTGCCGAGAAACCGCCCGACACACCGGCGAAGGCAGCAGCGATCCCGGCAATAGGGTGGCGGCCAGCTGCGGCAAACATGATGCCCGCGAGGGGAATGAGTACGACATAGGCGGCGTCGGCGGCGAGATTGCCGATCATGCCAACCGCCACGACGATCGGTGTGAGAAGGTGCTTCGGCGCGTCCTTGACGCCGGCGCGCATTGCTGTGCCGAGCAGTCCGGTTCGCTCGGCAACCCCGGCACCCAGCATGACGACCAGCACATATCCGAGGGGGTGAAAGTGCGTGAAAGTCTGCGGCATGTCCGTTAGCAGGCGCTGGAGATTGCTTGCCGACAACAGGCTCTGCGCCGGGACAGGCTCGTTCGTCACAGGATGAATGGATTGCAGGCCAACAAACGAAGCGAACACGCTGACAGCGATCAGAATGCCGGTCAGCCAAACAAATATGAAAACGGGGTCGGGAAGCCGATTGCCGACGCGCTCGATTGCACCGATAAAGCCCCCGGTTTGCGGTTTTGCACTGTCTGTCGAGTTTTCGCCTGCCAACTGCTTACGCCTCCGCCAAATGGGTCATTGAAACCTGCTGCATTTCCAATAACAAGGCGTAAATCTCTCGAGCGCGCAAGTACGGACTTCGTTCAGCACGCAGTCTTGCCACAAACATCTTGGATCACTGGGTTGGTGTAGTACGCGGCCCATGCGGCCGCGAAGCCCGCTTTGGTACACTTGGATTGGTGGCATTTTGGCGACTGGCGCTTACGCGCAGCAGTCGCTGCACCCGGCTCGATCGCCTGATCGAGACCACCCGTACTCCAAGCCCGACGGATCCGCCTGAAGCCGGACAAAGCTGTCCGCGACGCTCATCTCATGCCAATATTCTCATGGTGTTCATCGGCCCATGGTGTTGCAACTCTTGCCGCCGAAATTTCCTGGGGGCTTTTTCACGCTGGGGGTCAGGCTGCTTGTGCAAAAACCTGCATGCGCCATTCCCGACAGTTGCAGAGTGACGTAAGAAAAGAAGTCGCATCCATCTCATGGGGGAAGGTGCATGGGAAATGTATCCGCAATGTTTGACTTGCAACTGTCTCTAAAATTTGCGGCAGCCTTTGTTGCTCTTGCCAATCCTTTGTATGGCATTCCCATATTTCTCGACTTGACGCAGGATTTTACAGTGCAGCAACGGCGCAGGACCGCGTTTGTTGGTGCCTTTACGGTCTTTGTTGCCGCAACAATTGCCACGCTTATTGGTGAAGAGATCCTCAGGTTTTTTGGGATTGATGTCCCCGCATTTCAGATCGCCGGCGGAATCATCGTGCTTGGCATCGGATTGTCGATGCTGAACGATTCACCAAGCAAGGGTGACGCAAAGGCAATAGAAAACAAATCATCGCGTGGATCGAGTGTGGCCGTGGTCCCCCTTTCCATTCCCCTGACGATCGGACCTGGGGCATTTGCTACGGTCATCCTATTCTCTCATCAGTTGAGTGATGGGAGCGAAATCATGACCATGGTCCCGGTCATTGTTTTGATATCGTTGATTATTTGGGTTGCACTCCTGTTTGCCGGCCCGATAGCGAAGAAGCTTGGAACAACGGGCATATCCGTCGTCAGTCGGATCATGGCAATCATCCTTGCCGCTGTCGCCGTCGAGATGATGATCAGTGGCATTGTTCAAGTCTATCATGAGCACTTTGCAGGCACTGCTGCGCCCGCATCCTCATAGAAACCTGTGCAGAGACAGCAGTGCCACTGCCTGCGATTGTTTGCCTGGCATCGCTGGCCGCTGAGCGAAATTCGTCCGGCACTTGAATTTAGTCCGGCAAGCGACGTTTCATGGGATCGATTACGGAACTAAGCCTGAGTTTTCCCTTGACCTCAATTGAGGTTGAGGGTGTAGCCAAGGAATTCCTGACAAGAGCTATGCGGAGAAAACCATGATCTACCATGTCGTGGGGACGTTTCGAAGGGAAACGGCGGCTGACTATCTGGCCAAGCTGACCGATGGCACGATTGCCAGCCAGAAACCCGACGGTGCAGAGATTGTTGCTTCAATGGAACGGGCGGTCGTCAATAAGGACGGACAGGTTGAATGGAGCGAGACCTGTTATTGCTCTGTTCCATTGGACCATGAGCGTGCCACCGTTCTCGATTTGCATTTTGATGATCTGAAAATTGTACCAAGCGACACGGTGAGACAGTATGATGGCCAGGCCTTCATGGCATATCTACGATCGCTTGCTTGAGCTTTTCGAACGCTTGACCGGGACTTGACTTGTGGATTCCTGGGGCGAAGGCGGTACCGTATCGACTGTGTTTCGAACAGCGACGATGCGCTCCTGACGACTGGCTGAGTAACGCTTCAGCGCGTCTGGAAAATCGATCAT
>JBCCEP010000427.1:0-3448 GCA_039030215.1 Pseudomonadota bacterium | reverse complement strand
TCGATCCGGTCCTTGCTCTCTTCCCACCGATTGTCCTGCGTATCGGCAATCAGCGCTTCGAGAATGATCATGATCGCTACCGTGGAATCCCAGCTTGAGGGGACTTCGACAAGCCCATTAAAGGTGTGGTTGGCCAGTTTTCCGATTGGCGAACCCCATTGGTCGGTAAACAGCACAATCGTGCTTTTTCGTTCATGCGCCAATCTCGCCAGCTTGAGCAGATCAGTCTCGTACCGCCGAATGTCGAACACGACCAGGATCGAACTTTTGTCCATGTCGAGCAGATATTGCGGCCATACATTTGCCGAATGACTGAGATGGGCGACATTTGGTCGGATAATCTGTAGATGATTAAACAGATAGTCCGCATTGGAGCGGGTTATCCGGCCGCCGACAATGTAAATTTTCCTGTCCACATCGGCAAAAAGCCGGGAAACGGCATCGAATGACTTTGTGTCAAGCCGCTCCAACGTATTCCGGATATTGGAAGACACCGCCTCGGCAAACTGGTTCACGGTATGGGCATCTGAAGCATTCGCCCGCCATGCGTCCTTTTTGGAGATCGGCTTCTTGATTTGCGCCGAGACTTCCTCGCGCAACGCTTCCTGCATATCGGTAAACCCGCTGAAGCCAAGCTTGCGCGCCATTCGGATGACGGTAGGCGTGGATACGCCTGCAATATTAGCAAACTTGGTAATCGAACCGAGCCCGGCAACCGGATAATCCTGCATCAGCACGCTTGCCAATTGCCGCTCGGAATGCGTCAGCTGCTCCATGCAGTCACGCATGCGACCCTTAACCGTTGCTGCAGGCTGTAATCCGGCCAACTCCGTCCTCCTGTCCACAATCCATAGCCAAAAATTGTAATGAGGTCTACCGAATAGATATTGACATAGTAAATTATACTGTAATGATCGTTACATCATGTCGGCGCTCGAACAGCACTCCTTGGTACCGCCGGAATACGGCCCCGCTGCATCCCTGATTAACGGGGACGGAAACTCACGCGTCATACTTGTGTGCGAGCATGCCAGCAGGTTTATCCCGCCTTCGCTTGGTCAGCTTGGCCTGAATAACTCTGATCAATCATCACATGCGGCATTTGATATCGGGGCAGACGAACTGGCTCGGCAAATCTCGGCAATACTCGATGCCCCGCTGGTTATCTCCAACATTTCCAGGCTGGTCTACGACTGCAACCGGCCCCCCGAATCCCTGGATGCGATCCCGGCTCGCAGCGAGATTATTGACATCCCCGGAAACCGCGACCTTAGCTCTGGCGAACGAAAAGCCAGGGTTGAAGAAGTCTACCTACCATTTCGGGAACTTCTGAAGGATGTGCTTGAAAACCGGGCTAAAGGCGGTTCTGCGCTGGTAACCATTCACAGCTTTACGCCGGTATATTTTGGTAAACCCAGACAGGTCGAGCTCGGCTTGCTCCATGACGCGGATAACCGTTTGGCGAAGGCCATGTTTCAACTCGCCCCGGAATTCACGCGGCTGAAGACACTTCTCAATGAACCCTATGGTCAGGCGGACGGGGTGACACACACCCTGAAGGAAGCATTGCCACTTGGCTTGCTGAACGTCATGATCGAAGTCCGAAATGACTTTCTGACGGATGATGACGAATCCATGAACATTGCCGCCGAACTTGCTGCATTGATTGAAAAGGCGATCAATAGCTGTCAGGAAAATTCAGCCAATCGGACAGGCCAAACGGACCAAGTCACTACGAACGGAGCGACATGAGCGCATTCAGCAGAAGATATGTCGCTTTCGTCGATGCCATAAACTATCGCATCGGTCGCTTCATCATGTATGGAATTTTCCTGATGGTGGGGATCTTGCTGTGGTCCTCCATCTCCAAGACCTTTTTTCTGCCATCGCTCTGGACCCTCGAAATGGCCCAGTTTGCCATGGTCGCCTATTACATCCTGGGTGGTCCCTATGCCATTCAGCTTGGATCCAATGTACGCATGGATCTGTTCTATCACACCTGGTCATTGCGCCGGAAAGCCTGGTTCGACGCCTTCACAATATTCCTGCTTATCTTTTACCTTGGCGTACTTCTCTATGGCGGCCTGGGATCCACCGCCTATTCGCTTGGCTATTGGGGTGATGATCCGTTTGTTTTCTTTGGCGGACTAATTACCGGCGAAGAAAGTGTCGGCAGGCTGGAAAGAAGCCCGACCGCCTGGCGGCCCTATCTTTGGCCGATCAAGGTTATTCTGTGCGTCGGCTTCTTCTTGATGCTGCTGCAGTCATTTTCCGAGTTCCTCAAAGATGTTGCCAGGTTGCGCGGAGACGATCTCGGTGGCTATCTCACAGATGGTGAGGCCGCTTCCTGATGTCTTATGAGCTGATCGCATTCCTGATGTTCGCAGCGATGATGCTGATGCTCTTCACAGGCCAGCGCGTCTTCGGTGCAATTGGCGCTGTCGCCGCGATCGCAGCAATCGCCCTCTGGGGCACTGGCGGTCAGGAAATCCCCTTTTCGGCAGCCATGAAACTGATGAAATGGTATCCACTGCTCACGCTCCCGATGTTCATTTTCATGGGATATGTGTTGTCTGAATCCAAGATCGCCGACGATCTCTACAAGATGTTTCACGTGTGGATGGGACCGATCAATGGCGGTCTCGCCATCGGCACCATCGGCCTGATGGTCTTGATTTCGGCCATGAACGGTTTGTCTGTCGCCGGGATGGCAATCGGCGCCACGATTGCTCTGCCCGAGCTTCTCCGGCGTGGATACGACAAGCAGATGGTAACCGGCGTAATTCAGGCCGGCTCCTCGCTTGGCATCCTGGTGCCGCCATCCGTCGTGCTGGTTTTGTATGCGATGATTGCCCGCCAGCCGGTGGGCCAACTCTGGCTTGCTGGCGTGCTTCCGGGTCTGATGATGGCAGCCATGTTCATCGCCTATGTCTCGATCCGCTGCTATTTGCAGCCGCATCTCGGGCCTGCCCTGCCCAAGGAAGAACGTAACGTACCGCTCCAGGAAAAAATCAGACTGTTACGTGCCGGCCTTCTGCCATTGTTCATTTTCGCTGCCATGATGGTGCCGTTCGTCAATGGTTGGACATCCCTTGTCGAGAGTTCCGCGATCGGTGCCATGACGGCATTCATGGCTGCTGTTCTGAAGGGCAGGATGACCAAGGACGTGTTTGAGACCTCGGTCCGTCAGACGCTCGCGATTTCCTGCATGTTCATGTGGATCATTCTGGCGGCACTCGGCTTTGGTGCCGTCTTCGACGGCCTCGGCGCAGTCAAGGCAATCGAGAGCCTGTTTACCGAACGGCTGGGCCTCAGCCCGTGGATGATCCTGATTTTCATGCAGCTCAGCTTTGTCCTTATGGGCACGTTTCTTGACGATACGGCGATGCTGGTCATCGTCGCCCCGCTCTATGTCCCGCTGGTGGCAGCACTAGGATTTGATCTGATC
>JBCCEP010000426.1:0-3461 GCA_039030215.1 Pseudomonadota bacterium | reverse complement strand
TTGTCGCCACCGCCGCCCGCAACCACCACGCCATTGTCCATTCCCCAGTCAGCGGCCAGGTCATTTCGCAAAATGCCGCTGGTGGCGCTGCCTTCGACGAGAGCCGGCATGTAACTCTCATCGAGATTGCCCGCTGCCAGCAATTCTTCTGACCAGCATCTGTTTTCAACATCCAGCCAGCTTGTACCCGAAGCATCCGACATCTCGGAGACGAATTCGCCGGTCAGCCAATATCTAAGGTAGTCCTTGGGCAGTAGAACTTTCGACAGGCCGGCAAATGCATCCGGTTCATTGTCCTTCACCCAGACAATCTTGGGCGCTGTAAATCCGGGAAAAACGATATTGCCGGAAATCTTTCGGAACAAAGGATTTTCGTCGAGTACCGCTGCTTCGCGATAGCTTCTTGTATCGTTCCACAACATGCAGGGGCGAATTACATCTGAATTTGCGTCGAGCAAGGTCGCGCCGTGCATCTGACCGGAAAGGCCAATGCCTTTGGTTGAAGATAATTGCTTCCCGTGGCTTTCCTTGAGCGAACCAACTGCCTTTTTGGTTGCTTCGATCCAGTCTGCAGGATCCTGCTCTGACCAGCCCGGGGCAGGGCGGTCAACTGTCAAAGAAGCATTTGCGGAGGCGATGATGTTTTGCTCGTCATCGACAAGTAGCGCTTTGACGCCCGATGTGCCTAGATCGATGCCAAGATACATTACTTACTCTCAATCCTGCTATTTTCGTGTGAGGCCGACCTCAAGCAGATGTCCGAAGCGTTGCGATAGAATTGGAACCTAGCTTTTCGCAATGGCATACACAAATGGTGATCGATCAGGCGGCGACAGCACCAGGGCCCTCGATCGCGCCAGGTGGGCATTTGCCAAGAATGATCATGCCGAGCACCTCATCCTTGGTGACGTCTTCCGTCTTGGCGTGACCGACCATCTTGCCGTTTTTCATCACCGCGACCCGATCTGCCAAATCAAAAACATCATGGATATCGTGGCTGATCAGGAAGATGCCGATGCCTTCCTTCTTCAATTGCTTGATCAGTTCGCCGACCTGTTCGGTCTCTTGCGGCCCAAGTGCTGCCGTCGGCTCATCCATGATCAGGATGCGGGCATTGAAGAGAATTGCCCTGGCAATGGCAACGGATTGGCGTTGTCCGCCCGAAAGCGCCTTAACCGGATCCTTGAAGCGTTTGAAATTGGGATTCAGGCGGCCCATGACCTTGCGTGCTTCTGCCTCCATCGCGGCATCATCGAGTGTACCCCATGGCGTCTGCAATTCGCGGCCAAGATAGAGATTGGCAGCCGCGTCGACATTGTCGGCGACAGCCAGTGTCTGGTAGATCGTTTCGATCCCATACCGTTTGGCATCCCGCGGATTGTGAATTTCCACCTTTTATCCCTCGATGAAAATCTCACCGGAATCACCCTGGTAAGCACCGGAGAGGATCTTGATCAACGTAGACTTGCCCGCACCATTGTGACCCAGCAGTCCGACAACTTCGCCCGGAAAGAGATCCACGGAAGCATGATCCACCGCCTTGATGCCGCCGAATGCAATTGAAACATCGCGCATTTCAACGAGAGGCGTGCCGTTTTTTTCTCTAGACATAATGGCTACCCTTTAGTTTGAGCGACGGCGATAAATTGTGTCCAGCCAGACAGCAATTACCAGGACACATCCAACAACCATTTGCTGAACGGCGGAATCGAATCCAACCAGGACCATGCCTGATTGCAATGACTGCATGACCAATGCACCCAGCATAGCGCCGTAAATCGTGCCGATGCCGCCGGCAAACGATGTTCCACCTATCACCGCGGCGGCAATGACGTAGAGTTCGTCAAGCTGACCAAGGGCATTGGTTGCCGAGTTGAGGCGCGCGCTGGCAATTATGGCGGATATGCCAACCAGGGCACCCATTAACGCGAAAATCTTCACGGTCATGAAGCGGGTGTTGATACCGGCAAGTTCGGCCGCTTCCGGGTTGCCACCCATGGCAAATACGTAACGGCCAAATTTGGTTCGTGTCGCTATGAATGTCATGGTGATCCCGACCGCGATCGCAATCAGAACGGGAATGGCAAATCCATGCGAGATGAATAGTCCGCCCTCTGGAATTTCTATGTTGTTGGCTTCGGCGTATCGGCGGACAATACCAGCAGGCCAGGGGTAGGCATTCATGACCATGACGGTGCCAATGACGGCTGCCGATCCGACTGCTCCGATCAGCCATTCAGCCCACATGGGTCGCAGCGGAAATCCGAAGCGTTTTCTTTGGGCGCGGCCCGAAACAATCATCCAGACGATGCCAAGACAGGCGGCAGCACCAACAATCCAGCTGCCGGTTGCTCCAATTGTGCCGTATGGGCCTCCGCCGATGAGTGCGAAAGTGCTGTCGACCGGTGAAATAGTTTCACCACGTGCAACCCACCAGGCCGCTCCCCGCCAAACCAGCAGGCCACCTAGCGTAACGATGAATGCGGGAATGGTCAAATAGGCTATGAGAAAGCCCTGGAATGCACCAATGATAGCACCGAAAAGAATGCCGACTACCACGGTGATGATCCAGATTGCAGGGTTTCCGAGGCCCAGATAGTCAGGTAGCACCCAGACTTGTGTGACACCCATTATCATTGCAGTCAGGCCCAACATGGAGCCGACTGATAGGTCAATGTTTCGCGTAACGATTACCAGCACCATGCCTGTCGCCATAACCGCGATGGATGATGTCTGAACCGAAAGGTTCCACAGATTTCGGGGTGTCAGGAATGCGCCATATCCGTTGACGAAGTGTCCATAGAAATGAAACCCGAACCAGATCAGTAATAGTGCACCGATCATGCCCAACATGCGGGTATCCACCTCCGTGGCACGGAGAAAGCGGACCAGTGCACTTTCCTTGTGCTCAGTACTTGTGGTGTTTTCCAACGCGCTTTCTGACATGAAAATCCTCCCCAGCAATATCGCCGACATTATGCAGGTGGAAACCGCGCCCAGGACAAGGGCGCGGAATCTGATTTATGAGTGTAAGTCGAATTGCCAGGAGAGACTAGTTACAAGCTGGCACTGTACCTGCTGCGACACCGGCGCAAGCAGTTGCCTTGTCGATCCAGCCGGCATCGATAACCACGTTGAGGTTATCCTTGGTTATCGGGGTTGGCTCGAGTAGAATCGCGTTGACTTCAACGCCGCGCTTTCCACCGTCGAACTTGCCGACATCGGGCACATCCGTCATGGACTTGCCATCTGCCAACATCAGTGCTGCTTCAGCAGCTACCTTGCCAAGTGCGCGGGAGTCTTTCCAGACGCTGACAAGCTGCGTGCCAAGTGCAACGCGGTTCAGTGCGGCAAGGTCGCCATCCTGTCCGGTCACCGGAACCTGTCCGGCCATGCCCTGAGCTGCAAGTGCTGCAACAACACCGCCGGCCATGCCGTCGTTTTCCGAGACCACGGCATCA
>JBCCEP010000425.1:0-3497 GCA_039030215.1 Pseudomonadota bacterium | reverse complement strand
TCGATCGCTATGATATCTGGATAAACACGACCGACCCGGCCGATCTTGCATTCATCGAAGCGTTGGGAAAGCACGACAAGATCCGATTGATCGAGCAGCCGGACGGCGAAATCAATGGGAATAGCTCAATCAACGCATTTTTTCGATATGCCATGGAACCAGATGAGGTTTATATCCGGTTCGATGATGACATTGTCTGGATGAAGCCGGATACAATCGAAAAAATTGTGGAATTCAGACTAAACAATCCGGACTATTTTCTGGTCGTTCCGTTTATCATTAACAACGCGATTTGCACATCAGTACTTCAGGCTCAGGGTAAGTTGAGCGATTTCAGGAGGGTCGCGCCATATTGCCTCGACAAGAATGGGTGGGCGTCGGAAATATTTGCAGAAAAATTGCACCGGCAGGCGATAAAGGAGATCAACGACAACAATATTAGCGAGTTCTCCGGTGTGGATGCTCAATTTGCAGCCTGTCGCTTTTCCATTAACTGCATTTCGTGGTTCGGATCTGATCTGAAACCATTTGACCAGATATATGCTGGCAGCGACGAGGTGCAGATTTCATATGCCATACCCATGCTTGCAAATCGTACCAATGCAATAGTTGCTGATACCCTGGTCTCTCATTTCGCCTTTTATACGCAACGCGAGCACCTGGATGCGACCGATATCCTGAAATGCTACTACGACCTCAGAGGCACTTCTGCTTGGCCGTCGCAAGATGCCATTGAATTCGTGGAAGAAGCCTATGCTTCCGTTTCTGGTTCGACCGACATCCACCAACAATATTCGACGTCAAATTCCGGGAAGTCTTTTCTTCAGCGGAAGTTTCCTTACCCAGCCGGTATCAAGACCAAAGAGACCTCAATTGCAGGACTTATTGGTAAGGCCGCAAAGACCGTTGGAAAACTGAATCCGAGGGGGAAGTGAATTATCGCCGAACATTTTGATTGGTTGGTTGTCGGTGCCGGATTAACCGGCGCCACCACCGCCCGGAAAATCGCATCTGAACTGCAGCAACGCGTGCTGGTGATTGACCAGCGATCGCATATTGGTGGAAATGCCTTTGATTACGTCGATGAAAACGGTGTTTTGGTGCACAAATATGGTGGCCATATCTTCCACACAAATTCGAAACAGGTAGAGCGGTTTCTATCAAAATTCACGGGCTGGACACCTTATGAGCACAAGGTCAATGCCTGGATTGATGGCCAACTTGTCCCACTTCCGATCAATTTCAATTCCCTTGATATGATTTTTGGAAAATCCGAAGGCAAGCGGATGATAAATGCACTCCAAGAGGAATTTGGCGAACACACAAGTGTCCCGATCCTCAAAATGCGAAAATCATCTTGTAGCCAGATCCGCCATATAGCTGATGTGATTTATGAGAAAGTGTTTTTGCACTACAATCTCAAGCAATGGGGTCTTGCACCCGAACAACTTGATCCATCAGTCTCTGCGCGCGTTCCTGTCCGGCTTTCTCGCGACGATCGGTTCTTCCAGGATAGTTTCCAGAACATGCCGAAAGATGGCTACACGGCGATGTTCAAGCGCATTCTGGATCATCCGCTCATTAACGTCGAGCTGAACACCAGCTATCGCCAAGCGGTCGAGGAGCAAAGTTTCAGACGATTGATCTACACTGGCCCAATCGACGAGTATTTCGAATATAGATATGGCCCGCTACCCTATAGAAGCCTGCGATTCCAATTCGAAACCAGGGCTCAAAAGAACCTGGTTCAGCCTGTCGCTCAGGAAAACTACCCGACACCTGCAAATGAACACGGCTTCACGCGTTCGGTAGAATTTCGCCATCTTACCAATCAAAACAACATTGATAGTACAACCTTGTCGATTGAATATCCGGAGGACTATGTGGTCGGCGAAAATGAACCATATTATCCTGTCCCGAGACTGGAAAATCGCGAGCTGTTCCGAAAGTATCAGGCGGACGCACAAAAACTGAAGACAGTCATTTTCGCCGGAAGGCTCGCCGACTACAGCTACTACAATATGGATCAGGCGGTAGCGCGGGCCTTATCTTGCTTCCACAAGCAAATCGTGCCGATCGCAGTTTAGATATGTAAATATTATCGGCAATTTTACACGGGGCACTCTGTCGAAGGAGTGCAATCCTGACGATTTTGTAAACAGATTGGCCGATATATTCGTGTTTATTAAAATAGTTTTTATGAATTTTCGGTATTGTGCGCCGGATTTCTCATATTTCCGCGGTTCAAGCGCGGATTATGGTTTGCATGTCTCGGTTCGTTTGCCGGTCGAGATTATTGAGAAATGAGAGGCGGAATAATGTTTGAGATGCATCAGATGCAATATAAGCGCATCGTCATGTTGACGTCGTGCGCATTGACCTTTGCTGCTTTTGCAATCTGGCGAATTTTTCAATCGGTAGCTGAACGGGGCGGAATATTAGGTAATCCTGATGTTGCACCTGACCTCTACATCCTTAGCTGTACCATTCTTATGACCTGCGGTGTGGTCGCCATTCTGGCCAGATCCTATGAGGACCACAAACAGATTACCCAGGCAGAGCGGTATGATCAGGACACCGGTTTGCCGAACTCCGCTTCCCTTGTCGAACGGCTAAACAAATCGATAAAGAATGGCAAAACCCAGAACGAAATCGGTTTGCTGGCGATCGGCATCGACGGATTACAATCAATCAATGTCGCCCGCGGATATGGGGTCGGAAACCAGGTTATCCGTGTTGTTGCCGAGCGCCTGAATACCGCGATTGGAAACAGCGGGACATTGTACCGTGTATCCGGTGATACCTTCATGGTGTGCGCTAATGGAATCGAAACCGAGAGCGAGTTGGCGCAGATTGCTGAGAGAATAATTGAATTACGCAATGAACCGATCTTGGCAGGTGGTTTCACATGCTTTGTCGGATTTGCAATCGGTGCTGTTCTGGCAGACGAGGAAATATCCGATGCCCAGGGATTTGTAAGAAAGGCAGAATTGGCACTCCTGCATACAAGGACGCAATCGACTGAGAAGTTTGTTGTTTATTCAAACCGTCTTGAACATTCGACCAACCGTTTGAGCGATCTTGAGGCCGGGTTCCGCCAGGCCCTCGAAACCGATCAGCTGGAAGTATATTTCCAACCGCTGATCGACAGCGGGTCGAAGTCGATCGTCAGCGTCGAAGCGCTGGCGCGTTGGATACACCCGCAACTTGGCGTCATCAAACCGCAGGAATTTGTTCGTCTGGCTGAGGCGTTGGGGTTAAACGAGAAGCTGGGAAATGTCGTTCTGCGCAAGGCCTGTAGCGCGATCGGCCCGATCAGGGGCCTTAATCTGGCAGTAAATATCAGCGCCAACCACTTGCTGCATCCCGAATTCATTCGTGACCTGAAGCAAATTCTTGAATTGACGCATTTTCCTCCCGAACGCCTGGAACTCGAGATTACCGAAAATGTCGTCATGGATTTGCCGGTTCGGGCGAATGAAGTACTTCGGAACTTG
>JBCCEP010000424.1:0-3507 GCA_039030215.1 Pseudomonadota bacterium | reverse complement strand
TCGGTCTGCTGGACTTTTGGGAAAAGTCAATGACCACCATTGCACTGCTTGGTGCAGCGGCATTGATTTCGATCACGCTAGGCATTCCGCTGGGCATCTACTGCGCGCGACGGCCAAAGGCATTTGCCATTGTGCGACCGATACTGGATTTCATGCAGTCTATGCCAAGCTTTGTCTATCTTATCCCGGTGGTCGCCTTTATCGGTTCGGGCAAGCCCGCCGGCGTTGTGGCAACAATGATTTTTGGTAGCCCGCCGGTCATTCGCTTTACCGTGTTGGGCCTTCAACAGGTACCCGAGACGGTTCGCGAGGCAGCGCTCGCCTTTGGTGCCACACCGCGTTACCTGCTTTGGCGTGTGGACCTGCCATTGGCTGCGCGCACGATCATGGCAGGTGTAAACCAGACAATCCTGCTATCCCTTGCAATGGTCGTGGTTGCCTCGCTGATTGGCGCCAAAGGGCTTGGTGAAGACGTGCTGGAAGCACTTCAATATGCTGCTGCTGGTCAGGGCATTCTTGCCGGTTTGGCGATTCTCTTCTGTGCCCTGATCCTCGACCGGATCGTTGCGGGCAAGCGATAGCAGAACGAAACTGGTTGGGCGGCATTTGCCGCCCTTCATTGTTCATTCTGCAAGTGACAAACTAAGGGGTTTGCTTGAAGATCTGATTCTAAAGCGACCCGGTTTCCATAATCTCCAGTAGCGCCGATAGCACGGCATCTGCCGCTACTGAAGCAAGGATCATCCCCATGATCCGGCTCACGATAGCCGCACCGGAATTGCCAATAAGACGGACGATCGGTTCGGAGATCAGCATGAACAAGTAGGAAATCACTAGAACAACAACCATCACGCCGGCGGTAATCGCCTGATCACCAATCGAGTGCTCGTTATTGTCGGTAAGCATGACAATCGCCAGCATTGCCCCAGGAGAAGCAAGAGACGGCACCGCCAAGGGGAACACCGCTGGCGACGGCCGGTCATCACCAAGATCAGCATCAACATCGGTCGTGCGCATGTCGTTCTCCGGCTTGGATTCCCCGAAAATCATGGTCAGCGCAAATAGAAAGAGGATAATGCCACCGGCAAACTGAAAAGACAGAAGACTTATTCTCATTGCATCAATCAGGATTTGACCGACTATAAGGAAGAATAGCAGGACACCGGCACTGACCAGACATGCCATCAAGGCCGTCGACCGGCGCTCTCTCAATGACATTGATGCTGTCAGAGCAACGAATACCGGGACCGTACCAATCGGATCAATGACTACCCAAAGTGTGACAAAACGATCTAGAAGTTCCATGACGCGACATAATCACATCTATCGCCAGGCGTCACCATTTGAGGCTGATCGAAAAGCATAGGGCAAATATATCCCCTTGGAGAGGACGATTAAGCTAATACAGCTGGAACATCTGCAATAAAAACAACTGTATTTTCGTTTCCGATCATGGCTACTATCAAAAATCCGGTCACGGCGAGGATTGAGGCAGACAACATGTCAACAGCAGATTCAGGGAATTCGACACACGGCACCCAGGTAGTGCTGGTCATGACGGCAATCTGCATGATGGTGGTCGGCTACAACACGACCGCGGTTGCAACCGTCCTGCCCAATCTGAAATCCGATTTCGATCTTTCGCCCACTGCGCTGCAATGGGTCATGGCAATCTATACAGTGGTCAGTGCAACGCTTGTGACCATTCTCAGCCGCCTCGGTGATATCAGCGGAAAGATGGGCATCTTTTTCTTCGGCATGATCATATTTGCCATTGGTTCAGCCACTGCCCTGTTTGCCGTTGATGGCGCAATGCTGCTTGCCGGTCGTGGCATCCAGGGTGCAGGTGCAGCCGCCTTGTTTGGCACTTCCCTTGCACTGTTGACCGCGGCAACACCGGAAGAAAAGCGCGGTGGCGTAATGGGGATTTGGGGTGCCGTGATCGGACTTGCCATCAGCATAGGACCGATCGTCGGCGGTGCTTTTGCAAATTACATTAGTTGGCGCAGCATATTTGCTGCAGACATCCTGCTTCTTGCTGTTGCATTTGTGGTTGGCTTGCGCGTCAGCAAGATGGGTTACGTCCCGGATACGCGCATGTCGGGCGCAAAACTCGACTATCCGGGAGCAGTCGCCATCGTGTTCCTGCTGGGCCCGCTATCTTTCGCGCTTAGCAATGGCGACAATTGGGGCTGGACAAGTCCGGGTATCCTGCTGCCGCTGGTAATTGCACTGCTGGCAGCCATCGCCCTGTTCATCACATCGAGAAGAAGTGACGACCCATTGGTCGAACTGCGCTACTTCAAGCATCCGCGCTATCTGATGGCAGCACTCGGCATGTTTTTTACCGGGTTCACGCTGTTTTGTTTCTTTGTATTCTTCAATGTGTTCGTGCAATCCCCCGACGCGTTCGGCTACTCGTCAATCAGGGCCGGTATGGCAGTCTTGCCGCTAAGCATGATGATGTTTGTCGTGTCCGTGATCGCGCCGCGCATTCTGGCTCCCTATAGTTTCAGATGGCCTATCACCATTGGCATGGCAGCTTTGGCCGTCGGATTTGTTCTGCTTGCACAGACCAGCAACACCTCCAGTTACAGCGAAATATGGTGGAAGCTTGCAATTGTCGGTTTCGGCATGGGGATCTGCTTTTCCTTGCTTCCCCATCTTGGTTTGCGGGTATTGCCGGACATACATGTTGGGCAGGGTTCAGGCGTGATCAACACGTTTCTTTATTTCGGGGCAACGCTGGGCTCCGTACTCGGCGGTCTCATGCAGGCCCTGACAATGCGTTCCGGCCTGACCGAGGTGCTGGCCGCTCTGCCGGCTGGCTCTACAGAACACAAGGACCTTGCCGGAGACCTGATCCACAGTTCGCCAAGTGTTATTGAGCAGGAACTGGCAAAACTGGACCCGGAAAGCAGTGCCGCGCTGGCCAAGGCATTGCGTGACCTCCAGGACAACGCATTTGATAGCGCGATGTTGGTATCGGCTGCCGGTGGGTTTATCGGAATGATATTGGCGTTTTGGCTATTGCGGGGCGCCGTGCCGCCAAATCACAGCGCGGAAAAACTGGTTCACCCGGATGCAACCGATTAGAGGCGTGGGCAGCCTACCTGATATTGGCTGAATTGCGTTTACACATCCAGGTCAAGAACCAGGATGCCGTCAATTCCGCCAACAGCATTTTCGACCAGCTGTCCGCCAAGGGCCTGATGTTCGGGATGTTCGGCATAATGTGCCAGCGCTTCCCAGCTGTCGAAATCGATGACAAAACCGTGCATATATCCCCGTTCGATTTCTTCGGGACTTTCTGACCGGCCACCGGTGAAACTGTTTGCGCCCGGCAGCTTATGGGTAAGGTCAGACAAGCCTTTGTAGATTTCTGCGATTTTTTGTTCGCCCGTTTCGGGCTTGAATTTGGTGAGCACGATATGGCGGATCATTCTTCTTCCTTGGAGCAACTCGGACTGACGATTGATTTTCAGCCGCGCGATGCTGCAAAGACAG
>JBCCEP010000423.1:0-3512 GCA_039030215.1 Pseudomonadota bacterium | reverse complement strand
GCTTCCTGGGTCGTTGCAAATCCGGCGCGATAGACGCCGTTGTTGAGCTTTTCGTAAATGACGGCATTCAACGCATCGATCTCATCGGCAAGGTCATCCGGATAAAGCCGATATTCCGATGCGGCAAGACTCTCGAATGCTGTGTCAAACATGCGGACAATGTCAGCACTTTCATTATTGACCATCACATCCTGTTTGGTGTCCCAAAGCACCGGAACAGTCGCCCGGCCGGTATAGGAAGGATCGGCGCGTGTGTAGATCTCATGAAGATATTTTGACCCAAAGAGCGGGTCTTCGTCGCTATCGCCGCCGAATTCCCAACCTTGGTTCGTAAGTACTGAGCTGGCCACCGTTACCGGAATGATTTTTTCCAACCCCTTGAGCTTGCGGGCAGCCAGCGTACGGCTGGCCCAAGGGCAAACCAAAGCCACGTAAAGTTGATAACGATCCGGCTCCGCCTCAAAACCGCCTGTTCCGGTTGGCCCCGGGCTGCCGTCAGGCGTAATCCAGTTACGAAAGCTGGAAACCTGGCGGACAAACCGGCCTTTTTCATCCTGTTTTTGGACTGGCTGCCAATCGCTGGTCCATTTACCTTCTACAAGCATTGGAGCCTCCCTTGGTACTGCATGGATGGTGCACGCCTATAGTCAAACCAAATTGCATGGCTAATTGAATTTCGGCAAGTGGTTAAACGCGCAGGGATGATTAATATTCCAACCAGCAGCAGATCATCCAAACGCACCGAATCGTTTTCCGAATGCCCAAGGTGATCAAATACGGAATATTGATATTTCTCTCCGCTTTTGCGCTAGTTTTAGTCAGATTAACAAAAATTAGCCATGAGTAGCTTCCGACCAACATTGGATGGCGCCAACCGCCGATATTTTAGGCGTTATGCCGATTACTTGCTCAAACCTCTTGGCAGTTTCTCCACAGCTGAAACACTTAATTCTGATTGACGCGTTTACCTCATGCCAGTGTGTGATAGCCTTTGCGAGCATTATTGGCGGATAGTATTACGGGGACAAAGCTATGGAATTTCTAGAGACCATCTTTGGGTTAATTGGCGATTTGACTTGGGGGTGGGCATTGATCCCGTTCCTGGTGATTTTTGGTCTGTTTCTGACTATCGCCACCAACTTCGTCCAGTTTCGCTATTTCAAGCGAATGTTCAGGGTTCTAAGCGGCGACAACCAATCCGCTGATCCAAACACAATCTCTGCCCGCGAGGCCTTGTTTGTATCGGTCGGCGGCCGTGTAGGTGGCGGTAACATTGCCGGTGTCGCCGTGGCGATTACACTCGGTGGACCAGGAGCCGTTTTCTGGATGTGGATGATTGCGCTGGTCGGCATGGCAACAAGCCTGGTCGAGTGCACGCTCGCACAGGTCTTCAAGCGCAAACAGGATGACGGTTCCTATCGCGGAGGCCCTGCACGAATGATCATGCACGGCTTGGGTTCGGACTATAGATGGCTGGCGATCCTATATGCCATCTGCCTGATCGCGGCTTTCGGGATCGGCTTCCCGGCATTCCAGGGAAATACCGTCGCCGGCGCAGCCGAGAACTCGTTTGGGCTTAACCGTTATATCACCGGAGCGGTTCTGACTGCCGGGACCGGGTTCATCGTCTTTGGTGGAATCCAGAGAATTGCAAAGGCCTCGGACGTGATTGTTCCGATCATGGCACTGGGATACATTGCGATGGCACTGGTTGTCATCGTGCTCAACATAGCGGAAATTCCTCGTATCATCGCCATGATCGTCAATAATGCCTTGGGATTTGAAGAGGCCGTAGGTGGCGGTATGGGTGCAGCAATTGCACAAGGCCTGCGTCGTGGATTGTTCTCAAACGAAGCTGGTTTGGGTTCCGCACCAAATGTTGCTGCCGCGGCAGACGTAAATCATCCAATCAGCCAGGGTATAACCCAGTCGTTTTCGGTGTTCATCGATACAATACTGATCTGTAGCTGCACGGCCTTCGTCATCTTGATGAGTGACGTCTATCAGCCGGGTGCGAGCATCGATGGTGTCGTACTGACGCAAAACGCACTCGTTTCGCACCTGGGTGCCTGGACACAATACTTCTTGACGATTGCGGTATTGCTGTTCGCTTTCAGCTCGATCATCTACAACTACTATCTTGGTGAGAACGCGCTTTCGTTCATGATACAAGCGCCATCGGCATTGTTCGTATTCAAGCTTGTACTGATGGCAATCGTGTTTCTTGGCGCGGCAGCGCCGGGCGCAACTGCCGTATTCTTCTTCTCGGATCCGTTGATGGGTGTACTTGCGCTGGTCAACCTTCTCGCGTTGATGATGTTGTTCCCGATCCTTCGCCGCGTCCTGCGTGACTTTGACGAACAAAGGAAGGAAGGCGTTGCCCGGCCGATTTTCAATCCGGAGAAATTCCCGGATCTGGATATCGACCACACGGCCTGGCATCACAAGGACGCCAAATAGAATTTCCATGATAGGATTATTGACACCCGGTTCCTGCCGGGTGTCTTTTATCGTTTGACGAGTGCGAGGCGTATCGCGTTCGAACGGCCAATAATCAAGTCAAAGGATAATCTCATGGCGGGCGAATTCGCCGGAAAAACCGTGTTGGTTACAGGTTCAAGCGGCATCGGATTGGGCGCGGCACTAAAATTTGCCCAGGAAAGCGCACAGGTTTACGTTTGCGGTATCGACGATGAGCTAAATGAGATGGCGCATGATGCAGGTGACAGCCTGGATTTTCATGTCAGCAAAGTAGACGTTTCCGACCAGGACGAGGTTTCGAACTGGATTTCAGGCATTACGGAAACGACCTCAGCCATTGACGTCTTGGTCAATGCTGCCGCGATCCAGACCTATGGGACTATCGAAACGACGGACATCAGCCACTGGGACCGGGTCATGGCGATCAATCTACGTTCGTGCTACCTGACATCTCATTACGCCTATCCTCATATGAAGGCCCGCGGTGGCGGATCCATCATCCACGTTTCTTCCGTACAGGGTCATGCCAATCAGAACGAGGTACTGGCGTATGCGACCACAAAAGGCGCGATTCATGCGCTGACACGCGCAATGGCGGTCGATTGCGCCAAAGACAATATTCGAGTCAACTCCATCAGCCCCGGATCAATACGAACGCCGCTCCTGGAGTTTGCTGCGCAGACAGTAGCAGGCGAGGGCGAGGACATCGAACCGGTAATTGCCGGATTCGGCGAGGCGCATCCACTCGGCAGGGTCGGAACGGTTGAGGAAACCAGCAATCTCATTGCCTTCCTTGCCAGCGACCGTGCCGGTTTTTGCACCGGTGGTGATTATCTCATTGACGGCGCGCTAACGGCTCATATCGGCGTCTAGGCAATCATTATCGTTCAATCAGACTGCCGAACCAACCGTGCGGAAAGCTCCTCGATATTGCGGCAGCCGAGCTGCGCAATTGTTCGGTCGACTTCGCTCGCCAGCAATTCGATTACATGGCGAATTCCCTGCTCCTGACCCAAAGCAGCTGCATAGAG
>JBCCEP010000422.1:0-3515 GCA_039030215.1 Pseudomonadota bacterium | reverse complement strand
TCCCACATACGCTTGAAGCGCGTGTCGAATCCCATTGGCCGGATTTCGTTCCAGGTGGACCTAAATCGTTCACGCCATTCTGCCAATGTGCGGGCATAGTCATGCCCAAAAATACGCTCTGAGACCTGCTGCAAATTGGCTTCATTGCTTAGGCTTGAAAGTATTTTCGGCGGCGGCAGCATGCCCCCCGGGAAGATGTAGCGCTGTATGAAATCGGGATTACGCTTGTAATACTCAAATCCGCGATCGGCGATCGTGATAATCTGAAGTCCGGCCTTGCCGCCGGTTTTCAGGCAATCGCGTACCTTGCCGAAATAGTCCGGCCAGTATTTTTCGCCGACAGCCTCGAACATCTCGATCGACGCAATGCGGTCATAGACGCCGGTTTCGTCGCGGTAATCCTGGAACTTGAGGTCGACTTTCTCATTCAGGCCCTGACGAAAAATCCGTTCCTTGGCAAATTCGAGCTGTTCGCGACTGATCGTCAGCCCGGTCACGCGGCACCCGATTTCCTTGGCTGCAAACTCTGCAAATCCGCCCCAGCCGCAGCCGATCTCCAGCACATGATGGCTCTCATTCATGTCCGCGTTTCGGGCAAGCGAATTGTATTTTGCGGTCTGGGCTGCCGACAGGGAATTGGTTCCCTTTTCGAACAGTGCAGACGAATAGGTCATGGTTGAATCGAGCCAACGGGCATAAAACTCGTTACCCAGATCATAATGTGCAGCGATATTCCGTTTTGAGCCGGTATGGGTGTTGTCGTTGAACCAGTGGCGGACCTTGGTAATGGCGTTGTTGAGCCAGTTTGCCGTTGAAAGCTCTTCGCCAAGCTTCTCGTTAACGACAAACAATGCGAGAAACGCCGTCACATCCGGACTGTCCCAATCGCCGTCCATGTAGCTTTCGGCAACGCCTACGGTGCCGCCGACAAAGGATCGGCGGGGCAGGCGCCAGTTATTGAGAATGAGTTCCGCGTCGGGACCATCTTCCGCAGCATCGAAATGGTAGCGATGGCCGTCGGGCACCTGTAGTGTCAATGAGCCTTTTTCCAGGCCGGTGAGCGCCCGCAAGGCGAGCCTTGAATATAATGATAGTCCCCTGGTTACCTCAGGTAGATTCTCACGCGTTACAATGACCGGATCGCCGGAACCCGGTCCCTTGAATTCACCAGTAACTGCCATGGCGATTCGACTCCCCGCCTAAGCTTTCTCCTCGACCGGGCGGTTCCAGTGCCCAGTATTTATTGTTTCCGGAAAACTTTCGGGCAGTGGAGGATCCGGCCTGTCGACGGGCCGCAGTCCTTTGAGCCACAAACGCAATGCCTCAAAATGAATTCCGACCGTTACTTTCCACGTAATTCCAATGGTTTGCAAGACCGAACGTAGAAACTGATTCAGATTAGCCGGAATTTTAGTCCCGTGGAATGTGGCAGACAAGACCGGCTTGGTTTGATCGAACTCCAGAATTCTGAGCGCTACGGTGTCCGCTGGCGGGCGGATCCGGAACCTGTAAGTCATGTCCATTTCCATGAATGGTGACACATAGAAACACTTCGCCCGGCTTTGGCGTATTCCGGCTGGTGAGACCTGGTCAGGTAGCACGGGTTCGACATAGCTGTGGCTTTGGCCAAACGTGTTGTGGACTTGGTAAACCAGCGCGATGACGGTGTCATTTTCGTCATAGCAGAAATAGACCGACAACGGATTGAAGGTGTAGCCCAACACGGTCGGATAGCAGAGTAATTCGATGCGGGCAGGGCGGTCCAAACCTGCTCTAGCGGTGATCGTGTCAATATGGGCACGGAGCGGTGTTCCATCCCTGGGTCCATGATGTTTTTCGTGGAAGGCAACCAGATTGGAACGATTGACGGAGAAAATTGCGGTTTGGCTGTCTGCTTCTTCAAGCCGATCCAGGTCAACCAACATGGATGTCATCTTGTAGCTGAAGCGGTGCGAAACCGGTGCCAGGCGCGCATGCATCACCTTGCCCGTAAAAAGCGACATGGGCGGTTTGTGTGGTTCCTGGTGGGTCTCTTGGGCCATGGTCCGATCCGCGTTGCCGAAAAAGCTAGGCAACTGCCTCCAAAATTGCCTGTTGGCTCGGAATTGCTTCGATATTCATTGTATCATCTGCTTCCCAAGGTGCCTTGCAGCCCAATAGTGAGGCCGCATGCAGACCGGATGCCAGGCCGTCCTCATGGAAACCAAATCTGGTCCAGGCTCCGCAATACCAGGTGTTGTTGCGACCCTGAATTGCCGGCAGGCGTGCCTGGGCCGCCAATGCCGCAGCATCAAATTGCGGGTGTGAATAGTCAAACGTCGCGAATGTCAGATCTTCGCGAGGTTCTGTCTGCGGATTGAGCGTGATGAAGATCGGGTAATCAGTATTGATATTCTGAAGCTTGTTCATCCAGTAGGTGACCGTGATTTCCCGTGTGGAGCCCGGCTTTTTGGTGCCAAGATAGTTCCAGGCGGCCCAGGCATCCTTACGTCGGGGCATCAGGGAAGGATCTCTATGCAACCAGACCCGGTTTGGCCGATAGGGGATGGAAGACAGAACCGATGTTTCTTCGGAATCACAATCGGCAAGCATCTTTAGTGTCTGATCGGAGTGCGACGCCATGACGACTCCGTCAAACTGGCGTGTGTGCCCATCCTGCCCGGTCACATAAACCTTGCCATTCTGGCGGATAATCCGTTCGACCGGATTATCGAGCAAAAGCGTTCCGGGAAACTCGTTCAGAAGCGCGTTTACATAGTTCCTGCTGCCGCCTGTTACTGTGCGCCAGCAAGGCCGGCGCAGTTGGATCAGCCGGTGGTTGTCAAGGAAGCGGACGAGACTTTCTGCGGGAAAGTCGAGCATTCGAGCGGCTGGTGTCGACCAGATCGCAGCAGTCATCGGCACGATATAGTCATCGCGAAGGCGGGTCGAAAATCCACGGCTGCGGATGTAATCCCCGAAGGTAATGCCACATAGCGTTCCAGCTTCGAGATCGCGCTTTGCAAGGGAATTGAAGCGCAATATGTCCCCGAGCATCATGAAAAACCCCGGTGAGAACAGGTTGCTCTTCTGTGCAAATATCGTGCGTATCGTGTCGCCGCACCATTCGAAGCGTCCCTGGTCAAGCGAGACCGAAAAGCTCATGGTGGTTGAAGTGGTCTGAATGCCCAAATGCTCAAAGAGTTTTGTGAGCAGCGGATAATTATTGGTGTTGTAGACAATGAAACCGGTGTCGACCGGTATGTGCACGCCGTCATAGTGGAGATCGACCGTTGCAGAATGTCCGCCCGGGCGATCACGTCTTTCATACAAGGTCACATCGTGGCGTCTTGCAAGGGCGAGGGCGGCCGAATTGCCTGCAATTCCCGATCCGATTACTGCCAGTTTCATATTGCGTATTCTTTCTTGAGGTTCTTGTAAGCATCGAGCGCGCGGTCTCGAGCGGCCTTGTGATCGACAATCGGAAAAGGATAGGAAGTGCCCATCTGTATTCCTGCTTCTTCCTGCACATGCTC
>JBCCEP010000421.1:0-3524 GCA_039030215.1 Pseudomonadota bacterium | reverse complement strand
CCATATTGTAGAGCGTTCCAAGTGCATTGTCCTGGCGCAGTTGAACGACCGCATATGGCTTGGTGTCCGGGTCATGGGCATTGGTAAGTCCCATCGGCTTCATTGGGCCATGCCGCAATGTTTCACGTCCGCGTTCAGCCATCACCTCGATGGGCAGGCAGCCATCAAAATACGGAACATTCTCCCATTCCTTGAATTCGGTCTTCTCGCCGGCGATCAGACTATCCAGAAACGCTTCATATTGGTCCCGATCCAACGGGCAGTTGATGTAATCCTTGCCGGTACCACCCGGGCCTACCTTGTCATACCGGCTTTGAAACCAGGCCTTGTCGAAATCGATACTGTCAAAATGAACGATCGGCGCAATCGCATCGAAAAATGCCAGTGAATCGATGCCGGTCTCCTTGCAAATTGCCTCTGCCAGCGACGGAGCGGTAAGCGGCCCTGTGGCAATGATCGTCTGCGCCCAGTCGGCAGGTGGTAGGGTTGCCACTTCCTCGCGCACGATTGTAATGTTCGGATGAGTTTCGAGCGCCCGTGTCACCGCATCAGAAAATCCGTCTCGGTCAACTGCAAGCGCACCGCCTGCCGGAACCTGGTTGGCGTCACCCATCGCCATGATAAGCGAATTCGCCAATCGCATTTCGGCATGAAGCACGCCTACCGCATTTGTCTGGGCATCATCGGAACGGAAGGAATTGGAGCAGACCAGCTCGGCCAGCCCGTCTGTTTGGTGGGCATCGGTACCGCGAACAGGCCGCATTTCGTGTAGTTCGACCTGAACACCCATATTGGCCGCTTGCCAGGCAGCTTCTGAACCGGCCAGGCCACCGCCGACAATATGTAACTTGGTATTAGCCATGCCGTTCAAATAGCGGCTCGGGTTCACCTGCGCAAATAAAAACGCCCGCTCTTTAAAGTAGCGGGCGTTTGAATTTTGTACGGACCAGGTCCGATCTGTCTTTATGTTTGCTATGCGGAATTGCTATTTCACAATAGAGAGGTTCCGCGGTCTGCGCACTCAACGACCTTTTCTGGCGACGCGCGTGATATCGAAGCGGGAAATACCCAAATCGTCCAGTTCACGGTTGCTCAAAGAGCTGAGTTCGTTGACGGTACGGCGATATGCACGCCAATCATTGAATTTGCCGAAGATGTCCATAATCGTAACCTTACTTAGCATTGTTATTGTCAGGATCGGGATTGATCCTGCAAACGACATATAGGCTCTAGACGCAAGCATAAGTAGATCAATTTTCGCATATCAGTATTGCATTTGCTGCAATGCAGCATGTCAAAAATACGGCAAAATCAGGCTTTGCCTGCGCAGTGCCACAATGTTCAAAATTTCGGATCAATTTTTGCTGAGGATGATCAAATCTTGGCAATCCTGTTGTCCGCCAACTGCCTTGAATTAACCCATTTCTCGGCTTTGCCGAGAATTCCCCATCCAGCAAGGGAAACGCTGAGCGGAGCCAGTAACTGTTGCAATGCAGAAAGAGATTTTGCATCAAGTGCCTGGGTGGTGCCGCCAAGAAATTGGAATGCGGCCAGGCACATCAGGCTGGTCAAACCAGTAACCGTTTTCTTGCCATTCAGCAGGCGGCCAATAGTTTTGCCCAATGCGTTGTTGACCGGATATCTGTTCGCAGAAATTTTTTTTGACTTGCTGCGAAGCGTCGTGTGGCCGCATTTGGCATTGCCTGTCTCGGGCAAGCACATCGCCAGGATCCGTGCATGAACCTCTTCATCCTTGTCGATCTGGATGTGATTGAGATCACGACGTTTGAACTGCCGGGCGCCTCGAATTTTTCGTGCGCGCGGATCCCATGACCGGAAATTATCAGCGCTGACACCATCAGGTCCCGGTTTGGAACTCGTAGGATCGATCGTTGCGACATAGCCCACCGGAATTTTTCTTGAAACAAGATGATTTGCCATCAAATTCGCGGAGTTTGCACCGAGCGAATGCCCGACCAGTACCACAGGGCCCGTATGCTTGCCTTTGCGGTACTGTTGAACAGCCTCGGTCTCGGTTTGGCGGCGATCAGCCCAGCTGTGGACGCTGGTTTCAATTCCCGCGCGCTGCAATTTTTTGGCAAGCCGGTCGATGCCGGTGGAAAATACGGTACCTGCCAGGCCCCGAAACAGGTAAGCCCTCATTTCGATATCCTTCCTGCTTGATAATGTGCCGGAAACGTTTGAATGCGCAAGCTTGGTGAATTATCGCAACTGCGCCAGCTCATTGACCCATTTTTCGGTTTTTCCGAGTACACCCCAGCCGGTAAGCGCAGCAAAGAGGGTCATGAACAGATCCGAAAGGGCTGCTGCTACTTCTTCCGAACTGGTTGCTTCAGGCGCAAGAGCCTCGAGTAGGGCATTACCGCTTTCAGGGAATATGACGGGAAACAGTGCTGTGACCAGCATGCCGGCGATCCCGAACCCGGTCTTGCGGCCATCGAGTAACGCACCGACCGCATTGCCCAACCAGGAGTTAATGGGTGTCAGTTCGGCCTTGTTGGCCCGGACTTTAGGTTTCAACTTGCTCAAGATGCCCGATAGAGCGTTGCTCCGTGGACTCACCTGCGCATCACGACCATGATTTGCTTTTCCCATCAGCTCAATCAAGGCAATGAGGACCGGTAACAATATTTCGGCCAGATTTGTCTTGGAATTTTCTTCTTCCAGTTCTGCACCGAATTCCTCTGCATCACAGTCTGGTTCGGTAACGGTCGTCGGAACACCGCCGGATGCCTCGATTGCGCTCAGGAATACTCGAAAGTGGTTTGCAATCGTGCTCCACTTGTCGGTGATATTGACCGTTCTCCGCGCGCCTTCCAAATCGTCGGGTCCGTTTTCGGGGAGATAGTGGGCAATACCGAAGCCGTCTCCGTTCCAGCGGCCGTCAATCAATCCTTCTACCAGAACCCGTGCCGATAGGTCGGATTCCAGCATCAGATCGGGATTGGAAACCAGGTCTATTCCCAACCGGTTTCCGGTTTCGCGATAGTTCTTTTCCCAGGTCAATTGCACATGGCCGCGCCCGTAATAGACGTGGCCTGTACTTCCCGGAGAACCATATTTGCGATCGGAAACCAGCGCTCGGGCATGATGATCTGTCTTTGCAAACCCTTCGCGCACTGGAACCATTAGCGTGCCGGTTTCGTGATAGGCGGTCGCCAAAGCATAAGCCAGCGCCTTGCCGTTGCCATTGCCGAACTCGACGAAGGCATTGAGGATTGCCTCCATTCCTTCAACCTGACGGCGGTTTAGCCTGCCACCGAATATTCCGCTGACGGAACTTCTGACAAAATCATAGAAAGTTGCTCACACTTGTCTTCAGCGTTTTGTGTCGGACTTCGGTCGTATCGTGTAGCAATGGTTGACGCTGTTGCTATGACGTTGCTATATGGGGAACAGTAGTGCAGCTGTCTTGATTGAAATTTTGTAGTGCCTAGAAGCGCAAAAATAGGAGGTTGCAAAGCCCGACCACATAGACCACCTGTCAGCAACCCACATTGGGT
>JBCCEP010000420.1:0-3538 GCA_039030215.1 Pseudomonadota bacterium | reverse complement strand
GTTGAATCTAATTCAGAAGATGTAGCGCCAAATGACTGACAAAAAAAGCAATTCCGGCAATGATGTCATCTGGCTTGAGGATCAGATACCATTTTCGCAACGCTTCGAGGACACCTACTTTTCCAAAACCGATGGGCGTGCCGAAACCTCCCATGTTTTCCTGGGCGGAAACAACCTGCCCCAACGCTGGCACAACCAACAGGATTTCATGATCGTGGAACTGGGGTTTGGTACAGGCCTCAATTTCCTGGAGACATTGCGACAATGGAACAGGATTGGCAATTCCCCCGCACGCCTCGATTTCGTTTCCTTCGAGCTATACCCGCTCGATGCAGATTCAATGCGAAAAGCCCACGCTAAATGGCCGGAACTGGACGAGATAAGCACGGAATTGACTTCGCGCTGGATCCAGGACGCCGATATGCAGCAGATCGAATTCGACAACAACGTCACATTGTCAGTGTTTGCAAGTGATGCGAACGCCCGCCTGCCGAGGTTCGAGCTGAGCGCCGATGCTTTCTTCCTGGATGGATTTTCACCCGCGAAAAACCCGGAACTGTGGTCTGCGGAATTATTGCAATCCGTATTCGATCACACAAAGCCCGGAGGAACCTTCGCAACCTACACTGCAGCGGGCTGGGTCAGGCGAAATCTTGAGTCAGCAGGCTTTGAGACAGAGAAAATCAAGGGCTTTGCAAACAAACGCCATATGCTGATAGGTCGGCGCCCGAAAGACGGCTAGATCTACCACTGAGACTCGCCAAGCTTGAACTGTCGCGACATGGACGTCGCGCACAGGCATTCCTGATCGCATTCTAATCTGCCATTTTTTGGATATTCGAACCGGATGATCCATATTGCTCGGAGGAGCGCCATGAACCTGCAGGTAAGCAATTCCGGAACAAGCAAGGAAGAAAGGCTTGCTCGTTCAACCCTTGAAGGCGTAACCGCGCCAATCGGACAATCGTCCGCGCTGCCAAACTGGCTCTATGATAACCAGAACGCACTCCAGATAGAAAAGAAGCACATTTTTGCTTGCCACTGGTCCGGTATTGGTTTTGCCGATGAGGTGCCGGAGATCGGCGACGTGGTACCAAAAAATTTTCTTGGCGAGCCGCTGATCCTCTTGCGCGATCGCGAAGGAACAATTCGCGTATTCCAGAACGTCTGCCGCCATAGGGGTATGGAGTTGGTGAAAGAAGCCCACAATTCCACCGGGCTGTTGCGATGCCCTTACCACGCCTGGTGTTACTCGCTGAAGGGTGATCTCAAGCAAACACCCCATGCAGGTGGGGCAGGAATTCACGAGCATGGAAAACTGGACAAGGCAGACCTTGGCCTGATTGAAATACCGGCTCATGTCTATCTTGGGGTTGTCTTTATAAACCTGGATAGCAACGCCGAACCATTTGAAAAAGTAAACGCTAGCCTCTTGGAAAGATGGGATGACTTCGACCGGCCCATCTACCATGGCGGCAGCGATTCTGCGTTTGAATTGGATATTGAGACTAACTGGAAGCTGGCGGTAGAAAACTATTGCGAGAGCTACCATCTGCCCTTCGTGCATCCCGGACTAAATGCCTATAGTCGCCTGGAAGATCACGAAAATATTCTGGGCGACGGCCCCTGGTCCGGCCAATTGACCCGTGTCTATAACGCACAGCTTGATGACGACGGACGTGGGTTTGGCCGGTTCGAAGATATTGCCGACCGGTGGGAATCAAATGGCGAATATATCGCGGTCTACCCCAATGTTCTTCTGGGGGTTCATAAAGACCACATTTTCTCAATGGTCGTTGAACCGAAGAGCAATGGCCGATCGGTAGAGCACGTCAAGATCTCCTACGCTTCTCCCGAAATGACCGGCCCTGATTTTGAGTCCATGCGGATCAAGAACGCCAAACTCTGGAAAACTGTATTTATGGAAGACATCACAGTTGTCGAGGGTATGCAGAAGGGCAGATTTGCAGGCGGATTTGATGGGGGGCACTTTTCACCGGTAATGGATGAAGCAACCCATCATTTTCATGTTTGGGTAGCAACACAGCTACTTGCTTCGCCATCGGGGACTCTCTATTCCTGACGATCGAACACCTCCGGAAACTGTTCGATACCATTGTCATGACCAACAAAATTGAATTCCGCCAGAGTACATCCGCTGACCAAAAATCCATCGAGGCAATCTACCCGGAAGCATTTCCCGACGAAGATTTGCTGCCGGTGGTTCGTGATTTGCTTCAGGAGCCCTCGGGCATACTTTCCATTGTCGCGGTCAGCGATAACGTCGTCGTTGCACATATCATAATGACCAGCTGTGACGTAGCCGGGCAGGATGCTAAAACTGCGCTATTGGGTCCGCTCGCAGTCGCACCGGAATGGCAGAGGCAGGGCATCGGCAGTGCAATCGTAAACGCTGCGCTCGAAACTTTGGTCAGCGACGGGTTCACGATAGTCTACGTACTGGGTGATCCAAACTATTACCGGCGGTTGGGGTTCCTGCCTGAATCAAATGTCATGCCGCCATATCCCCTTCCCGAAGCTTGGCTTGGTTCCTGGCAGGCAATATCCCTGGATGGCAACAAACCAGCGCTCAAGGGCAAGCTTACAGTACCGAAGCCGTGGCGTAGTCCAGCGCTATGGTCCTAGTTTTAAAGGTGGCAGATTGGCCTCTGAACGGACCGGCCGATTAGGGCGCCGTTTTTTCCATGGACGGACGTTGGCTAAACGCCTTGTACCAGCTGGAAAGCCTTGGCCGCTTTTCTGTCCAGTCATTCTCAGGAAAACGGAAATTCAGATAACCGAGCGCACATCCTGCCGAAATTGCACCAATCGACAAATCTCCATTCAGGTCATCGATATATCTTTCCTCCAAACCGTCCAGACCGGTATCGATCTTCTGGAATTGGCCCGCCACCCATCCCTGCCAACGATATTCTTCGGGGCGCAACGCCATTTCGTAGCGTGTGTTTACCGCAGCATCCATAATGCCATCCGCCAGCGCTTCGAGCGTCATGGCACGAAATCTCGCTTCTGGTTCGGATGGGGTAAGTTTTGGCCTGGCATTCAAATCGTCCAGATAGGCGCAAATAACCCGGCTGTCGAACAGGGTTTCGCCACTGTCCAGCATCAACGCCGGAATCTTGCCAAGCGGATTGTGCGATCTCAGCTCTGCGTCACTGTCAATGACGTTCGTGTCTACTTCATGAATTTTCATCCGGTCAGTCAGGCCGGATTCATGACACGTCACAAGCACTTTCCTCACAAAGGGTGAGGCCGGGGAGTACCATAATTCCATCATTTGTATCCGATTATACGACTTAGGTGGGTTTGGGACAAATTTTGTAAATCATCCAATATTCAAATAATCGACATTAGATTACGTCAGTTTCGAAGTGGCACTCCTTTGTTCAATAAACTCTCAATTCGCGCTTTGGTTTCATCGGTTCGGGCAAGTTTCAGGAATGCCTGCCTTTCGCGGGCAAACATTTCAGCTTCTGTCAAGTTGGCACCACCTTCCTGCCCCCCGGTTACAATCCAG
>JBCCEP010000419.1:0-3552 GCA_039030215.1 Pseudomonadota bacterium | reverse complement strand
GCCGCACAAAGCCATGTGCAGGTAAGTTTCGAGACTGCAGAATATACAGCCAATGCTGACGCGATCGGGCCATTACGCATCCTTGAGGCCATCCGGCTGTTACGACTTGGCGACAAGACCCGGTTCTACCAGGCCTCTACCTCGGAACTTTATGGCAAGGTACAGGAAATTCCACAGCGCGAGACGACACCATTCTATCCACGATCCCCTTATGGTGCAGCAAAACTCTACGCCTACTGGATTACCGTAAATTATCGCGAAGCCTATGGCCTGCACGCCTCAAACGGAATTCTGTTCAACCATGAAAGCCCGATCCGCGGTGAAACCTTTGTAACCCGCAAGATAACGCGTGCGGTTGCAGCCATTTCACTCGGTCTGCAGGAAAACCTCTATCTGGGAAATCTCGATGCCGAACGCGACTGGGGTCATGCTCGAGACTATGTCGAGGGCATGTGGCGGATCATGCAGCAGGATGAGCCCGATGATTATGTGCTCGCCACCGGTCGGAAGGTCTCTGTCAGGAAATTTGTCGAGCAGGCATTTTCCGAGGTCAACATTTCCATTCAGTGGCAGGGCGAAGGGGTCGACGAAATCGGCGTCGACGCTGATAGTGGCAAGGCGCTTGTTGCGATCGATCCTCGATATTTCCGACCTACGGAGGTCGATCTTTTAATTGGTGATGCCACAAAGGCAAAACAGAAGCTGGGTTGGCAGGCACAAACCAGTTTTGAAGACATGGTGGTCGATATGGTGCGATCCGATATTGCGCTGGTCGCCCGCGAGGCCGAACATCGCGGTCTGGATGAAGACCATCTTGGCCATCGGAAAATTGCGGCAAAGTAGGATCCCGGCAGGCAGATGAAAATTTCGGTTATCACCGTTTGCTACAACGCTCAGGCTACCATTGCCTATACGCTGGACAGCTTTCTTGCGCAGAACCATGCGGACAAGGAATTGCTGGTAATTGACGGTGCCTCGACCGACGGAACGCCAGATATTGTCAAATCCTTCAAATCCGAGCAGATCAAGATGTCAAGCGAGCCGGACAAGGGCATGTATGATGCATTAAACAAGGGATTGGCAGTTTATACCGGGGACGCCGTTGGCGTGCTCCATTCTGACGATACCTATCATGACAAGGATGCCCTTAGCCGAATTGCACAGGCGCTGGAGAGCGCCGATATTGTACACGGGCACCTGAATTTCGTGGATGGTCACGACAAGAAACGTGTCGTCCGCCATTGGCGGGGAGAAGAACGCCCGGTCAACGGCTTCAAGACCGGGTGGATGCCGGCACACACCACCTTGCATGTCCGACGGCATGTGGCCGAGACGGTGGGGCCATTCGATCTCAGCCTCAAAACCGCATCTGATTATGACTGGATGATCCGGGCGATTGACGTGCATGGCTTTGAAACGAGGATGATTGATCACATCCTGGTGGATATGGCAGAGGGCGGAAAAAGTACCGCCGGCATTGGCGCCCATATCCATCACAACCTGGAAGCATTGAAAGCACGGCAGCGTTGGCTTGGCACCGGGGTGATCGATTTTGCACTGTTTGCAAAACCGGCACGAAAGATCAGCCAGTTTTTTCGCCCAGGCCAGCGATCGCAACTCGCATGACCCCACTTGAAATCTTTTCGCTTAGAGACAAGCGGGTCTGGGTCGCCGGACATCGCGGCATGGTCGGTTCGGCGATTGTTCGCAGGCTCGCTTCAGAGGATTGCGAAATCCTGACCGCAGGTCGTGAGGCTGTCGATCTTAGTCGCCAGGCAGAAGTGGAAAACTGGGTAGAAGCAAACAGACCGCAGGTGGTTTTTTTGGCTGCCGCGAGGGTTGGCGGCATCCAGGCCAATGCCACCTACCCTGCCGAATTTCTCTATGACAATCTGATGATCGAGGCGAATGTTATCCATGCCAGCCACACCCATGGTATCGAGAAATTACTGTTTCTTGGTTCGACCTGCATCTACCCGAAAATGGCAAGCCAACCCATGCGCGAAGAGGCATTGCTGACCGGCCCGCTGGAAGAAACCAATGAATGGTATGCGATTGCCAAAATTGCCGGCATCAAGCTCTGCCAGGCCTATCGCAAACAATATGGCAGCGATTTCATTGCCGCTCAGCCAACCAATCTTTACGGGCCTGGCGATAATTATGATCTTGAGACCAGCCATGTGTTGCCGGCGCTTCTGCGAAAGGCGCATGAGGCAAAGCTGGCGAAAGCACCCAAAATGGATGTCTGGGGCACCGGCGCGCCAAAACGCGAGCTTTTGCATGTCGATGATCTGGCTGATGCGGCGGTATTCCTGATGAAACATTACTCCGGCGAGATGCACATCAATATCGGTTCCGGGGAGGAAATTTCGATTGGTGACCTTGCCGAACTGGTTGGCAAAATTGTCGGCTATGCCGGTAAACTGAACTTTGATACCTCCAAGCCCGATGGTACTCCCCGCAAACTGGCTGACGCTTCCCGCCTGAAACAGCTGGGATGGCATGGTGCCAGGCCGCTGGAGACCGGAATTGGCGAGACCTATGCAGATTGGCTGGGGAGTGACCGATATGCCGGCTGACTGGATGTTCTGCCCGGAAAGCAGGCAAGCCAGCCAGGTATGATGCGTGGCGCCACCTGTCCTCCTCCTTGTCTTCAACCGGCCCGAGCCGACTGCACAAGTCTTTGAACAGATCCGGCAAGCCCGGCCAGAACGCCTTTATGTTGCCGCCGACGGGCCGCGCGACGACGTCGTGGCAGACAAGGATAAATGTGCCCAGGTTCGAAAAATTGCCACAGCAGTTGACTGGCCCTGCAAGGTCCAAACCCTGTTTCGGGCGAAAAACCTGGGTTGCCTGAAGGGTGTCAGCACCGGAATTGACTGGTTTTTTTCAAAGGAGGAATGCGGGATCATTCTGGAGGATGATGTTGTTCCCATGCCTGCATTTTTCTCCTTTTGCGGCACCATGCTGGCGCGCTATCGAGATGACAAGCAGGTCTATGCAGTATCGGGATATAATCTGCTTGCGCGAAAGTATGGTCCCGCAGGCTATTTCAGATCGCGCTATTTCAAGCCCTGGGGCTGGGCAGGCTGGGCTGATCGTTGGCAGGAAATAGATATAACGCTGCCAAATTTTGAGCATGATCACGCCACGGCCTGCGATGCAGGGCATCTTAAATGGTGGGAAAAGAGGCATTGGAGAAACAAAGTCTCCAGAGCGCTAAGAAAGCAGGACACCTGGGACTATCAGTGGCAATTTTTTATCCTCTCCAAAGGCGGGCAGATTATCCGGCCAACCGCAAACATGATTACGAATGTTGGATTTGGTCCGGATGCGACCCACACAACGTCACTCGGCCGTTATGTGATGCGGTTGCAGGAAAACGCCACTCTGACAAACTGGACGGATCGCGAGGTCAGGCCGGGTTTTCTGGAGGACTTTCGGCTATTTGTTTTCAGTTTTGGCGGTGGCCCGATCAGCTTCATCAAGCGCAGTTTCTTCAACAAGAAGACGCGGGTTTTCGGGTGAGATGGTGATAGTCGGCATTATCGG
>JBCCEP010000418.1:0-3555 GCA_039030215.1 Pseudomonadota bacterium | reverse complement strand
TGTTGCGCCATTGTTCGAATAATCAGACATCACCGCCACCGGAATTGGTTCTCAGCAAGGTCTCGATCACGGCCATCCGGACAGCAACCCCCATTTCCACCTGCTCCTCGATGACACTCTGGGCACCATCGGCGACATCCGTTGATATCTCCACCCCGCGATTCATCGGTCCGGGATGCATCACCAGCGCGCCCGGCCTGGCAAAGGAAAGTTTCTCTGAATCAAGTCCGAAAAAGCGGAAATATTCATGGACCGATGGCACGAGCGCACCAGCCATGCGCTCACGTTGGAGCCGCAGCATCATCACCACATCGGTACCAGCCAGGCCCTTTTCCATGGAATTGAAGACTTCGACACCGAGCTGCTTGATCCCGGCGGGGAGCAAGGTCGATGGCGCGATCACACGGACACGGGCGCCCATAGCATTGAGGAGCAATATGTTGGAGCGTGCCACCCGCGAATGCAGGATGTCGCCACAAATCGCGACTGTCAGTCCAGGGAACTTTCCTTTGTGCCTTCGGATAGTCAAAGCATCCAGCAATGCCTGTGTCGGATGTTCATGTGCCCCGTCACCGGCGTTGATCACCGAACAACCGACCTTCTGGGCCAGCAATTCGACAGCGCCTGCCGAACCATGCCGCACGACCAGCAAGTCGGGCTTCATTGCATTTAGCGTCATTGCCGTATCGACCAGCGTCTCCCCCTTTTTTACAGAAGACGATGCAACTGACATGTTCATGACGTCGGCACCGAGCCGTTTTCCGGCCAGTTCGAAGGAAGATTGAGTGCGGGTCGAAGCCTCGAAGAACAGGTTGATCTGTGTACGTCCCTGAAGCACCGCCTTTTTCTTGTTCAATTGTCGGGAGACACTTACCGCGTTGTCGGCCATATCCAGAAGATAGGTGATTTCCTGCGGAGACAGATCGGCAATGCCGAGCAGATGGCGTTGTAAAAAAATAGAGTTTGGTTCGACAGCTTCCATTAAAGGAGGTTCTATAGGCGCAGCGTGGTAATTTGCCAAGAAGCGAGGCATCGCTTTTCTGTTTAAAAATTCGAACTTGTGGGTCGTCTGTTGGTTTATTTGGCTTTTTTAGTGCGATTCGATTCAGCTTGTGATTTAAGGTGCCGGGATGAACGACTCGCCTAATAGCACGCATTCCGTGTTCAACCAGTCTCCGATCTATGCCGGTCATAATGTTTGGCTCGGCGATCCATTGTTGCGGCGTGTCGCTGGCCAATTGCCGGAAAAGCTTGGCAAGGAGCTTGAATCCCATGGCGCCTGGTCCGGTAATGCTGAATCGCTGGAAATGGCGCGGCTGGCCAACAAATACCTGCCGGTGCTGAAGACGCATGACATCAAGGGAAACCGGGCTGACATTGTAGAGTATCACCCCGCCTATCATGCATTGATGCGCAAAAGCGTATCAGCCGGATTGCATGTTTCGATCTGGGAGGAGAACACCGAGGAAAGCGGACGGCGCAACGCAATCCGCGCACTTCGATTCTACATGACATCCCAGGTTGATACCGGACATCTGTGTCCCGTGACCATGACCAATGCCTCTGTAGCCGCATTGATGAATTCGCAGCAAATCCTCAATGAATGGCTGCCCCGGATCCGAACACGCAAATACGACTCCTCACAACGCCCTCCCGGTCGCAAGGCTGGCCTGACGATAGGCATGGGGATGACCGAGAAACAGGGCGGAACAGACGTCAGGTCCAATACGACCTATGCAGAACCGGCAGGTGAGGGGATTTGGCGTATTACCGGGCACAAATGGTTTATGTCGGCACCCATGTGCGATGCCTTTCTCGTTCTTGCGCAAATGCAGACTGGAAACGAGGAACATGGCCTTGGATGCTTCCTGCTTCCCCGCATTCTTCCAGATGGCACGGCCAATAATTTTCATTTCCAACGGCTTAAGGAGAAGCTGGGTAACCGTTCCAATGCCTCATCGGAAGTAGAGTTTCACGGCAGTCTCGGACAATTGATCGGAGAACCGGGCAAGGGCGTTTCCACAATTATCGAGATGGTCACGCTCACGCGCCTTGACTGTGCGGTATCCTCGGCGGGTCTGATGCGCGCCTGCCTTGCTGAAGCGGTCAATCATGCAAGGCACAGGAAAGCATTTTCCAAGAATCTGATCGATCAGCCGCTCATGTCGCGTGTGTTGGCTGACATGGCGCTTGATGTAGCCGCGGGAACCGCATTGTCTCTGCGTTTGGCTGGCTCCTTCGACCGGGCGGCTGCAGATCCGTCGGAAGCTGCCTATGCCCGCTTGATGACCCCGATTGTCAAATACTGGGTCTGCAAGACCGCGCCCCCACTGATTGGTGAATCGATGGAGTGCCTGGGCGGGAACGGCTATATCGAAGAAAGTAATCTCGCCAGGGGTTACCGCGATGCGCCGGTAAATGCGATCTGGGAAGGGTCGGGCAATGTCATGTGCCTCGACGTCATGCGCGTCGTGGAGAAGGGCGGCCCAATTCTCGATACGGTTCTGGAAGTGCTTGAAAAGGATCTTGGAGGCTCTTCCGCGGCAAAGACAGTTGAAGTCATCCGCACCGCCGGACAAATGGCCCAAACTGATCTGGGTGCCACCCGCATCCTGACAGAACAATTGGCGCTGACGGCAGCTGGTGCAGAACTTCGCAGGCTTGGAATGGGTTCCATCGCGGACGCATTTATCGAAACCCGACTTGGCGGGCTTTGGCGTTCGACCTACGGTATGCTGGACAACAGATATGACAGCCGCGCGATCGTGGACGTATTATACCCGGAAATCTGATTTCCTGGGCCTTCACTAGCCGGAAACGGCTGATAGCGCGGATAGTGCAATTGCACACAACGGTTTTCAAAGCCCGCTATTATATGCCGGGCAGGAATAAAGCGCCGTGGCTTTTCGCCGGCGTTGCCAGTTTGAAAACGGAGAACCGTCATGCTTCGCGTGATCAGCGCCTTATTGATCGCATTGGTTTTTGTGCTGCCTTCCCAGGCTTTAGCGCAAAAACGTCTGGCGCTCGTGATCGGCAATGACGAATATCAGAACATTCTGAAACTTCAGAAAGCTGTAAATGATGCCGAATCCATGGGTAACGCTCTGGAAGCCTTGGGATTTGAGGTCACACGTGCGCTGAACACCGATCTTCGCGAAATGAGCCGGACATTTGAAGGGTTCGCCCGCAAGATCCAGAAGGGCGATACCGCCATGCTCTTTTACGCCGGTCACGGCGTCGAGATTAATGGTGAAAACTATCTTCTGCCGATTGATATGCCGGATGCCAAATCTGGAAATGCCGAAACCGTGGAGTCTCAGGCTATCGCACTGGACAATATTCTGGCACGCCTGCGTTCGCGTTCTGCCCAACTGAACCTGGTTATATTGGATGCCTGCCGCAACAATCCGTTCACCGGCTCAGGAGCTGCGACGAGAAGTCTTGGCGGCGGGGCAGGGCTTGCACGAATTTCGGCTCCTCAAGGCACTTTTGTCATGTATTCGGCTGATGTTGGCGAGGCTGCACTCGATCGCCTCAGTGAGGAAGATGAAGACC
>JBCCEP010000417.1:0-3557 GCA_039030215.1 Pseudomonadota bacterium | reverse complement strand
GTAACGGCAATTGTCGCCTATGACCCCGAGTTCTGGAAGGAATTGCCGCGTCTATTCCCTCATGAGGACCGTCGCCCCCATTTTTCCGACAAACCCGAGCATGCGGAAGTAACTGCCTTCAGGAATTCGACGCTTCAAGGCGCCTATCTGATGATCGCAGCAAGGGCAATTGGGCTTGACGTGGGCGCAATGTCGGGATTTTCCAACGAGATCGCCGACAAGGAATTTTTCGCTGGCACGACACTAAAATCCAATTTCCTCTGCAATATCGGATATGCCGACGAAAGTGCGCTATTCCAGCGCCTGCCGCGTTTTGATTTCGACGATGTTTGTAGTTTTGAGTAAAGAGGCGGGAATTAGCAGATGGTCAGCCTGAAACCAAAGACAACAGTCAAGCTCAGAGCCTCTGCCAGCTGCCCCAGCCATTCGCTTTCAAAGGTCTCGATCAGGGATCTGGAATTCGCAATCGACGAGCCCGTCGAGCGCGGCGGCACCAATACCGGCCCGACACCAACCGATACCGCGATTGCCGCCCTTGTTGGATGCACAAATGTAATCGGCCATAAGTGCGCCAATAGCCTTGGGATAGATATCGGACATCTGGAAATCTCGGTCGTATGCGATTTCGATCGTCGCGGTGTGACATTGGCAGAGGAAATCGAGGTTCCGTTCCAGAACATTGTTTTGACGGTCGAGGCCGATGGCAGCGCTACACAAGACGAACTCGATCGCGTCGCGATGGAAGTGACCAAATACTGCCCACTATCGAAATTGTTTCGTAACGCCGGAACAAACATTGAAGAAAATTGGAAATGCAAACCAGCCTGAACATGTCGGGTTTACCTGACTGGCGATTGAAGGGAGGAAATATCATGATCAAAAAGGTTACACGCCGGGTTCTTCTTGCAGCGACAATTGCTGCGGGACTTGGCACGACATCGGCAGTCTTGCCTGCTGGTGCTGCAGAAACAATAAAAATGATCGCAATTGACGGCTATCCTGACCGTGCGATGTGGGTAAAGGAGTTCTCCAATTTCTTTATCCCCCGCGTCAATGAGGAACTAGCAAAGACCGGCAATTACGAGATCGACTGGCAGGAAGCCTATGGCGGTACCATCGTGAAGCCGCGCGGCGTGCTTGACGGTATCAAGCTTGGCCTCGGCGATATTGGCATCGTGACAACGATCTTCCACAATTCAAAACTTCCAAGCCAGGGCATTTCGGCTGTGACACCTTTCGTTGCTCCGGATGCACGCATCGTTGCAAAGGCTGTGGATGAAATCGCCAAGGAATATCCGCAAATGGCTGCCGAACTCGAAGCTGAAAACCAGGTTTACCTGGCGACCGGCGTCGTACTCGACACCTATCAGGTATTCTCAAAAACACCGATTAACTCGCTCAAGGATCTGGAAGGCAAGAAAGTTGCCGGTGCAGGCTACAATCTGCGTTACCTCGAGGGAATTGACGGCACTGCCGGTGTTCGCGGTGGTCTGCCCAATTTCTTCAACATGATCCAGACCGGTGTTGTCGACGCGGCAATGTTGTGGCCGGAAGCAGCCAAGACCTTCAAGATTTCCGAAGTTGCCCCCTACATGCTCAAGGTTGACCTTGGCGCGGTAAACTCCAAGACCGTCACCGTCAACAAGGATGTTTGGGACAAGCTTCCCGACGAGGTAAAGGAAGTGCTGCAAAAGGTTGCCGTGGAATATCGCGACCATGTTGCTGGCGTTGCCATGGACCGGGCATCGGAATCGATTGAGGCCTACAAGGCTGATGGCGGCCAAGTTGTGGTTCTTTCGGATGAGGAGAGAGCCGAATGGGCAAACTCCATGCCGAATATCGCGGTCGATTGGGCCAAGAAGCTTGATGAAACTGGTGCACCCGGTTCAGATATGCTTTCGGCCTATATGGCAAAACTCAAAGATGCTGGCATGACCCCGGTCCGCGATTGGGCTGGCGAACTGTCAAACTAACACCAACCTGGCGAGGCGGCGGAAAGTCAACATGCGCGATCTACTTAATCGTGTCAGAAAGCTGGCTGTCCGCCTCGCCACCTTTGCCAACATGATTGGAACGGCGGTGCTGTTCTTTCTGGTGGCAATCATGAACGTTGACGTCGTTGCCCGGGGCATTTTCCACGCCCCCTTCCGCGGTGTCGTCGAAGTCGTAATATTCTCGCTGGTTCTGATTGTATTCCTGCAACTGCCAAACGTGGTCCATGGCGACCGCCTCACCCGTTCCGATGGCTTTTTGTCCTATGCGGGTTCGGGCAATCCGAGACTTGCCAATTTTGTCAGGCGAACCATCGATGCGATTGCGTGCATTTTCATGGCAATGATCACCTGGGCGATGTGGCCGGAATTTCTTGAAGCATTTGAAAGCTGCCATTTCTTCAGCCAGCCTGAATTCGGCCCCGAGCCGACCGGAAATCTCTTCGTCGATTTTGGTGATGCCATGGCAAGATGCGACTACTTCGGCACCCCAGGCATTTTCACGGCACCTTGGTGGCCTGCAAAGCTGGCAATCCTGTTTGGTGTGGCTTTGTCCTCCGTGCTCTTCGCGTTCAAGGCGTTCATGGGCAACGAACCGGCGCCTGCGCAGGACGAGGGCGAAACAGCATGAGATATGATCTAACTTCGGATGGGCACAATGTCTCCGGTTGAAATTGGCACAGCCTCGGTCATAGCGATCGTATTGTTGATCTACCTGGGAATGTATATTCCCGTGGCGCTTGGCCTCGTATCCTTCATTTCGATCTGGCTGATCAGCGGAAAATCCATTCTGGCCTTCAACTTCCTGAAAGTTGCCGTTGGCGACGGCGTTACGGAGTATGAGTTTGCGACGATTCCGCTTTTTACAGTGATGGGATTACTCGTTTCGCGAGCGGGGCTGGGGACAGATATCTATGCGGTCATGAATCGTGGATTCCGCAAAATTACCGGCGGAATCGGCATGGCAACGGTGGGCGCGAACGCGGTATTTGCAGCCGTTACCGGCTCCTCGATTGCCTCTGCTTCCGTATTCACCCGCATATCCGTGCCGGAGATGCGGCGGTTCAACTATAACCCGCGTTTCGCCGTTGGGGTAGTTGCGGGATCATCGGTCCTGGGCATGATCATCCCACCAAGCGCCATGCTGATTATTTATTCCTTCGTGGCCGAACAATCCGTCGGGGAAATGTTCGTGGCCGGGATCATACCGGGCCTGTTTCTGACCGCAGCCTATATCATAACCATCCTGCTCATGGGACGTTTCTGGCCCTCCTTCATCGGCACGGCTACAAAACAATCCGATGAAGATGCGATGACCTATCTGGAGATCGCCGATAAGACAGTCCCGATCATCTCGCTTATCGTCATCGTGCTTGGCGGGATTTACACCGGCTGGCTGACACCGGTCGAAGCCGGAGGTGCCGGGGCATTGGTCGCACTGTTGATCGCCGTTTTCCGCCGGAAGATCACCTGGGCCGGCCTGTGGCAGACCGCAATCGACACAGGCTATATCACCGCCTCGATCCTGTTCCTGATCACCATGGCTTCGCTCTACAGCCGGATGCT
>JBCCEP010000416.1:0-3559 GCA_039030215.1 Pseudomonadota bacterium | reverse complement strand
GTTCGTTTCCGTGATGCCGTCCTGCACCTCGAAGAACTTTTTGCCATAGATGTTCGACCAGGTGTTTTCCTGCCCATCCACAACGCCCTGTTGCAGCGCGCCATAAACTTCGGAAAATGCCATTTTCTGCGGGCTGCCACCCAGGGCTTCCATTTGAGCTACCAGCACGTCAGAAGACTGCACACGGAATTTCAGCCCGTCGGCATCTGTTGGCAGCAAGAGCGGTTTGTTCGCGGACATCTGCTTCATGCCATTGTGCCAGTAACCCAGGCCCTGAAGACCGCGCTTCTGCATGCTGTCCAACATGGCCTGGCCGGCATCAGACGCCTGGAAAGCCTCAACCGCATTGATATTGGCAAACATGAAAGGCAGGTCGAAGATGCGGAATTTCTTGGTGAATTTCTCAAACTTGGAAAGCGAAGGCGCAGCCAGTTGAACATCGCCTTGCAACATCGCTTCGAGAACCTTGTTGTCGTTGTACAAGGTGGAATTCGGGAACACCTCCATGCACATCTTGCCGTTCATTTCTTCATTGACGCGCTCTTCGAGCAGAGACGCGGCAATGCCTTTGGGGTGTTTGTCGGTATTGGTCACGTGGCTGAATTTGACAACGATTTCGCCATCTTCACATGCTGCTGAAGCAACGGATGGTACAGTTGCGATAGCCGCCACACAGGCAGCCAGAAGTAGTTTTTTCATGGATCAACTCCCTTTGTCCGGCGTCCTCTCGCGCCGAGTATGATCAAAAGATGAGGGTCGTAGCATTAATACAACCCCGGTCTGACAATTTTTTAATTTGTTTTTTAGATTCAATCACCTATGCGAGCTCTGATAGAATGTACGATTGATTTTTCCGAAATTTCGGACATAAACTGGGATCGTATTGAGGGCCGGGCTGGTGCTGGTCTGCATTTGATCGACGACGTTAGGACAAGAAGATTCGCCCAACAATCATCGTCATAACTATCTACGCTCTATTCGCCTTCGCGATCTGTTGGTGGGTGTATCATGATGCGTTTGAAACGGCTCTGGAAGTCGACCGGGAAGCTGGCAGCGTCCGGCTTTCGGAGGCCAGCAGCCGCTTGCGGGGACAGCTGGATGTATACCGGGTCCTGGCAAATGTTGCCGCTGACGAACCAATAATGGCCTTGGCTGCGGTCGATCCGGAAAAATTTGATGTCAGTAACGATCTTGCAAAGCTGAACCTGAAATATGGTGCCCACGAAATCGAGCTGACCGACCCGGATGGAAACGTCATTGCGTCTTCCTCCTCTGGCCAGGAAAGTAATGACTATCCGCCCGGATTGATAAGGGCAGCCATCAATGGGCGTCTGGGTTATTCCGTTGAACTTGATGGTGACGATCGCCTGGTACGGTTCAGTAGAGGAATCAATATCGGTGGCGAGCAGCCCCTGGGTGTAATTGTCGTATCGACAAATCTTGCAGCATTGGAATTTGAATGGCCTGTAATACCGGAGCCGGTGATTTTCTTTGATAGCGAAGGACTATCGATTTCTTCAAATCGGCCAAACCTGCTCTTGTTTTCGAATTCCGGGGATCCAGAGTTAGCGAAATTTCCATTGAACAATGGGCAAGAATTGGCTGGCTCGAACCTCTGGTCGTTTACCCCCAGCCGGGCAAGTGCTGAAGAGGTGCAGTCTCTGACCACCGACATTCCGCAATTGCAAATGACCGGTCAGATCCTTTTGGATACTGCCAGCGCCCGGGACACTGCGCTGTTACGGCTTGGATTGGCTGCCGCCCTTTTGTTTGCGCTTGCGCTGGTCGGAGCCATCATTCTCCAACAGCGCCGTAGACTAGCCTTGGAGTTTCACCATTCATCGACCCTGGAACAGAGGGTCGAAGAGCGTACTGCCGAATTACGATCTGCCCAGGTCAAATTGGTTGAAGCCTCAAACCTAGCCGCTCTGGGCCGATTGTCTGCCGGCATCAGCCATGAATTGAACCAACCGCTGGCGGCTATCCTGAACTTTGACGAAAATGGAAAGAACTTGATCAAAAAGTCTCGAGTTGCGGAAGCCGATGAAAATCTTGCCGAAATCTCCAATCAGGTTCGCCGGATCAACCGGATCATCGGTAATCTTCGAGCCTTTTCGAAACAGGAAAAAACACCGCTTGCCCGAATAGACCTCGTCGAAGCCGCAAACCAGGCCCTGGAACTGGCAAGTCCGGACATTTCTTCAGCCAATGTGAAGCTGCAAAAGAATTTCCCGGACCGGCCTGTATTCGTCATGGCAGGCAAGGTTCGCCTGGAACAGGTCATATTGAACCTGATCAGCAATGCCATAGACGCCATGCTCTCAAGCGAGACGCGGATGCTCTCACTATCGATCGAAATACAGCAAGACAACGCCCTGCTCACTGCGCGCGACACCGGAACCGGAATAGAGGAGCCGGAGCGCGTGTTTGAGCCATTTTACACAACAAAGGAACTGGGATCTTCGAAGGGAATGGGGATGGGACTTGCCCTGGCATTTGGCATCGTATCGAATTTCGGCGGAACTTTGGATTGCAGAAACACCCGACAAGGGGCTGAGTTTTCGTTAATATTACCATTGGACGGGAGGCCATCATGATCCAAAAGGTTTTGATCATCGAGGATGATGCGGCTTTGCGGACCTCGATCGTGCAGTCTCTCGACCTGGAAGGGCTTGAACCCATTCCTACCTCGAGTTTCATCCAGGCACGCCGAACTATTCGCTCAAATTTCAAAGGGGTAATTCTGTCCGACATCAAAATGCCGGATCATGATGGATTCGACATTTTGCAGTTCACCAGAAACTGCGACCCTGATTTACCGGTCGTATTGCTCACCGGTTTCTCGGATGTTCCCACAGCAATGCGCGCGGTCAAGGAAGGTGCCTATGACTATCTGGAAAAACCCTGTGATCCGGACAAGCTGGTGGATACCCTTCGCCGGGCGTTGAAACATCGCGCACTGGTCCTGCAAAACCGTACCTATCGCGTCGAGCTGGACAAAAAGAACACGCCTGACAGTGACGGCACATTGTCGGAGCAGATGGATCAACAGGAGCGCAGGATTCTCGAACAGGCGCTTTCAGCGACGAATGGCAATGTCGGAGAAGCCGCCAACCGCCTCGGCATCCCTCGCAACACGCTTTACGACCGAATGACAAGGCACAGGATCGTAGCGAAAGCATTTCGTTAGTTACCCGAAAATTTACGACAATCTCCGGCAGGGTCAGTCCAAAAGACCAATCCGATTCGAGTTCAACCAGTTGAGTTTGGTTAGGGTCTGGATTGACTGTTTCCGAGCACCCGGCTTTGGGTTTGTTATCCTCATAGTGCTTTCAAAATCGATTTCGCACTGTCCAGATATGCTCCCTGCTTTTTGTCGTCCATTTGATCCCAAACCCGATAGACCTGTTTGAGCCGAGGGTTTGCCCTTAATTTACTCTCATTACGAGACAGGAAATCCCAGTATAGAGGGTTGAATGGACAGGCATTTTCTCCAAATTTCTTCTTCACCTCATACCGGCACGTGTCACAATAGTTCGACATTTTGGAGATGTAATTT
>JBCCEP010000415.1:0-3561 GCA_039030215.1 Pseudomonadota bacterium | reverse complement strand
CAAATCGCATCCAGTAACCGCCATGGATGAAAACCATGACATCACCATTGGGATCTTGCGGAATGAACAAGTCATAGGTGTTGCGATCTGCCGGTCCATAGGAGATACCGGATTTGATTCTGCCATTTGCGGCTATGCTCTTACGAAATGATTTGGCCGCCGCTTGCCAGCGATCGGGGTAGCTCTCGCCATCTGGAACGTTCGGAATGTTGGCATACGCGTCATTCCAATCTTCAATTTTGTGGAAGTACATTTTGTGGTTCCGTGTTGATTTGTGATTCAGCGAAACTCACAAGTGTGACTTGAGTCAAGCTGCCAGGTTCTGTCTTTCAATCGGGATGCAAATGCGCTTGCTATCCGGACGAAATTAATTGAGGATTGATAATCTGACCCACGTTATTTGGCCCTGGAAGACTAAGGAGTTGGCACCTTGGACGAAATAATTGCGCAGCGCCTTGAAAGTGAAGGAATATCCCTAACTGTACCACCCAAGCCGGTGGCATCCTATGTCGGCTATGTGCAGCATGGCGATCTGGTCTTCATATCCGGGCAACTGCCATTGCTGGATGGCGAATTGGCCTCTGCCGGTTTGCTTGGCAAAGATCTGACGGTTGAAGAGGGTATACAGGCTGCACGGGTTTGCGGAATAAATCTTCTCAACCAGATCAATGCAGCCTGTGATGGCGATCTAGGCCGTGTCGAGCGTTGTGTACGGCTGGGTGTGTTTGTCGCTTCGACGCCTGACTTCACGGATCAGCCAAAGGTCGCAAATGGTGCATCGGAGCTCATGGGGTCCATATTTGCGGATAAGGGCGCGCATGCCCGGGCAGCGGTTGGTGTCGCATCCCTGCCGTTGAACGCAAGTGTCGAAGTCGAGGGCATTTTCGCGATTTCCTGATACCTATCCAGACCGATTAGTGCAGATCATTCCCTGAATTTGTGAGAATGGCTTTCGTTTTGCTTTCATTTGTAGTAAAACGAAACCTCGTTGTCGAGTTGCCTGAATAGCGGCTAGGGTAAGGATAATTACGCTCGCGCCATGCTCATAAGTCCAAGACATAGTGAGATACTAAAGCTCATCCGCCGCCATGGCCGTGTGACTGTGGATGACCTGGTGGACCGGTTTTCGGTATCTTCCCAAACAATCCGCAAGGATTTGGAAGCGCTATCCAGGCGCAATCAGGTAATGCGTTTTCATGGCGGTGCCATGCTTCCATCCGGTGTGGTCAATCTGGAATATGAGAAACGCCGGCATTTGGCGCATACCGAAAAAGACATGATTGGCAAGGCGGTGGCAGGGCTGATCCCCGACAATGCGTCAGTATTTCTGAACGTTGGAACAACAACCGAGGCTGTTGGCAATCACCTCCGGGGTCACAAAAATCTGATGGTGATCGCGGATAATGTCAATGTTGCCAATGTTTTACGGATAAACCCCGGATTGGAAGTAATCATTGCGGGCGGTGTCGTCCGCAGTAGTGATGGGGCAATCGTCGGTGAGGCAGCCGTCGATTTCGTGCGCCAGTTCAAGGTTGACTATGCCATTATCGGTGTCTCTGCCATTGACGGCGACGGTTCCCTTATGGATTTCGATTTCCGGGAAGTGAAGGTCGCGCAAGCGATCATGGCCAATGCAAGAAATATCGTTCTTGCGGCAGATTCTACTAAGTTTGAGAGGACCGCACCCGTTCGGATTGCCGGAATACAGGAAGTGGACTTTTTTGTTACCGACTATTGCAGCAATGAGGATGTACGAAAAATATGCGATAGTTGCGATATCGGATTGATCGAAACCCAAAACTGACCGAAACTGATGTGAGGAAATATCGGCCTCGCTATTGACAGTCGCATAGGTTTCGTATCACATTCGTTTGGTTTCGTTTTTGCGAAGCTGATTTTACCGGACGCAAACTTAGCTGGCATTGCGACCGGATTGAGGAGAGCGGCGAAGGGAGCGTGTCAGCCAAGGCTGATGCAGATCGCCGCGCGGGGAGGACATGGCAGGCGCATTGCTACCAATATTGCGTTTGATTTCTGCGGTGAACGCCTTTGTTCTGCGCATAGGCAGGAATATTGCCTGGGTGGCACTGGCATTCATGGTGCTAGCAATCCTGATCCAGGTATTTTTTCGTTACGTCCTGAACAATGCACTTCCGTGGCCTGATGAAGCAGCCCGTTTCCTGATGTTGTGGATGACCGGTCTCATTGCGCCGACCGCATTTCGACGTGGCGGCTTTGTCGCGATCGACATGCTTGTATTGATGTTACCGGAGAGGATCGGCGCGATTGTATCGCTGTTGCTTCTGTTTATCAGTGCGCTCGTTCTCTATTGGGCGGTAATCATCGGCTACGGCGAGGTGACCGGTTTCGGCGGCAAATTCAACACTGCTGCCTTGTATGTTCCTTTCAATTTTGGCGACGGGGTGTGCGAGGCTATCGGCACCAAATCTGCTGAAGGGCTTTGGTGCCGTATGCCACGTTCCTGGATGTTCCTTTCGCTCTGGATCGGGGTCATTTTGATGCTCGTGGTGAACATCGAACTCATACTGCGCTCAATTCTAACCATGCTCGGCAAGGGCGAGGAACTGCCTCCGATACCGCCGGGTGAAGAAGAAGTAATGGCGGAATGAGTCCATGCTGATCTGGTTCCTACCCCTCTTCCTGCTGTTCCTGGCAATTGGCCTGCCGGTCTTCTTCGGTCTGCTCGCGGCTCCTGGCTTGTTGCTGTGGTTGGCGGACCAGCCGCGGGACATCACCCTGCTTTACCGGAATGTCTATAATGGCATGGACAGTTTTCCGCTGATGGCGATTCCCTTCTTCATGCTTGCCGGCGAATTGATGAACAAGGGTGGTATTACGACCCGGCTGGTGGAATTCTCCCAGGCATTGATGGGGCACCTGCGCGGTGGGTTAGCGCATGTAAACATTCTGTCATCCATGCTGTTTGCGGGACTTTCCGGTTCGGCGGTTGCCGACACTTCAGCGCTGGGTTCGATGTTGATTCCTGCGATGGAAAAGCAGGGTTACACAAGAAAATTTGCTGCCGCGGTCACAGCTGCTTCGTCGGTGATCGGGCCGATCATTCCGCCGTCAGGTATCATGATCATCTATGCTTATGTGATGGGAGAGAGCGTCGCTGCGCTGTTCATGGCAGGGATTGTGCCCGGTGTGATGGTCGGTGTTGGCCTGATGCTGGTCGTGAAACTGCTGGCCAATAAATACAATCTGCCCAAGGCCGAACGCATCGTCCACAAGGGTCAAACGATTTCGAAATCCGAGTACTGGTTCTCCTTCGTTCTTTTGCGGTTGAACCTGGGCTGGGTTGTCTATGCGGTGTTCACCGGCGCGCTTGGCATGGGAGCCTCGACAGACGGTACCGGCGAAACAGCGGCCACAGAGCCCTGGATTCTCTGGACAACCTTCGCCGTGTCGGTGATCGCCGTTCATTTCTTCCTGATTGCGATGCGTGGTCGGGTTGACCCGGATTTCCGCATGGTGACCAAGCGCGCGGTTGTTCCTCTGCAGACACCAATCCTCATCCTCGGTGGTATTCTCCTTGGT